>WFTS01000088.1 GCA_015485385.1 Kordiimonadales bacterium
CCCTTGTATTATATTATTGTCACCTAAACCGGTAATTTGGGAACATTTAGTTGTTGTTAACTAAATCGGCCTACATCTTTGTGTGTGGGGGTCTTGTCAGTTTTGAGTAATGTTTCAACGACTTAACCGGGCAAGGACTATGAAACCACTCAACGCCACATTTTCAAAGATTGATCTTTTAAGTCGGTGGATCTTTGGCAAAAATATGCCGTTAAATCACACCTATTTTCCCGCAAAAAAATATGGCCGTGCAGCCCAAAACCTTTACGCCCAAGCCAAGCCCTCAGTTCCCTTTATTACCAAGAAAAACAACATGCCTTTGCCCGTATTGAGCAAAGCAAAAAGCCTTATTTCCCGAGGCGCTAAAATATTAGCCACTTCCCAATTCACTCAAAAAAAGAAGCAGGTCACTATGCAAATCAGATTTATCACAAGTGCGCTTGTCGCAGTCCTCGTTATGGGCCTTTGGGCACCGTCAACAGCCGCTGTTGCTGAAACCTCTGCGAAAGATCTTAAAGTCGCAGCGCGTGCTGTTGCCTTTATGAACGGCGCCCCAACCGGCGCGGCAACCGCTGCCGTTGTGTATGATCCAGCAAACGCGGCCTCAAAAGCTGAGGCCGATGCTATTCATGCGGTATTGTCCAAAGGCTTAAAAGCAGGCAAGGCCAAATTAACGTCGCAGCTAGTATCGGTTGCTGATTTTAGCGGGCTGGCAGGGTCTAAAATTGCGTTTCTAACAGGCGGCCTGACCCCGGCACAACAAGCTGACTTTGTATCCAATGCCAGCGCAGGCACGCTGTCTATTTCAACCGACATATCCTGCGTCGATGCGGGCAACTGCATTGTCGGTGTGGCCACCAAGCCCAAAGTGGCAATTTACGTTGGCAAATCAGCCGCCGCCGCCGCTGGTGTTAGCTTCAAATCGGCCTTTTTAATGATGGTGAAGGAGCGATAAATTGAAAACCAACGCTCGAAATAAAATATTCCAATCCCCCGATATGACCACTCCCCTCTTTTGGAAGAGAAATACTATGACAAAAAAGATAGCCCTTCTTGCAGCAACCGCCACCAGCATCACAGCCTTAAGTGCGGCAGCCAGCGCGCAGACAATTGATTATGGTTCGCTTGAAATGCTGTTCGACGAACCTGTCACCACCAGCGCCACAGGCAAGCCACAACGCGCCAGTGATGCACCGGTTGCGATGGAAATTATTTCTGCCGAAGAAATTCAACGTTCTGGCGCAACGGATATTCCAGAATTGCTGCGCTTTTATGCGGGCATGTCGGTTCAGCGGTCCACAATGGGCGGGGTTGATGTGGGTATGCGCGGCTATAATGGCGCCTTTAACGAACGCATCTTGGTGCTGATCAATGGACGGCAAACCTATTTGGACTTTTTCGGATATGTAGAATGGGCGGCGCTGCCGGTCACCATGGAAGAAATTCGCCAAATTGAGGTGATCAAAGGCCCCAACACGGCGCTATACGGTTTTAATGCGGTGTCAGGTGTGATCAATATCATCACCTACAACCCCATGTATGATGAAAATTTCCAAGTAACCGTACGCGGCGGCACACATGCTTTTAAAGAAAGCAACTTAACGCTTACCAAAAAGCTATCCGATAAAATAGGCATCCATATGTCGGCCGGTCTGTGGCGCGGAAGCGATTTCACCACGCATTTGGATAATCGGCGCGAAGACATCCTGCGCGATGATACCAAACGCAATTTTTTAAGCGGCACGGTGATGGTACAAGCCACAGATAATATCCAAGCTGGCTTTGAATTTTCTGCCGTAGACAGCGAGCAAGGCGAACTGTTTTTCGACAGTACCTTTTCTTTCACCGACTATGTTACAAGTTCGCTGCGCGGGTTTGTCACCGCCGAAACCGGCGCGGGCGTTACCAGCCTGAATGTTTACAAAAACAAGGTTGATGTTACCGCTAACCAAATCCGCCCAGTTGAAGGGGAATTTCGGGTCAGTGATATTGAAGCCACCGCAACGATTTTTGAACTAAGCCAGCTTTTTAAGGTGGGGACAAAACACGCCTTCCGGCTTGGCCTTGGTTACCGGGATAGTGAAAACTCCACCTTCCCTGTGGCAATTGCGTCCTTTGATCAAACCGTTTGGTCGGGCAGTGCCATGTGGGACTGGACCATCAATGACCAGCTAAGTTTTGTTCTGGCCGGACGTTATGACAGCCTGAAAATGTCCCGCACAGGGGATTTCCTAGAGGGCGTTTTGCAAACCAATGCTGACTTTAACCGCACCATTAACGAGTTCGGCTTTAACGCTGGCCTTGTTTATAAAATGAGCGACAAAGATACCATTCGCCTAACGGCTGCTAAAGGCATCGACCTGCCATCATCAACTGAATTTAGTGTTATGGCCGATTTGGGCGATCCGGTTTTCCAATTGGGCAACCCTGATTTGAAAGTATCTGATGTTTTCAACTATGAAATCGGCTATGAACGGTCCATTGAAAGCATCGAAGGCAGCTTTAAGGTTAACACCTTTTATTATAAAGCGAACAACCTTCAAAACACCCAACAAAATGAAGTCACCGAACTCAGCAATGGCCATGCCGCTTTTTTTGCTGAAAATTCACTGGACACGCGTGCATATGGGGTTGAATTTGCCCTCAAGGGCCGCATGAATGATGCCCTGGACTGGTTTGCCAACTATATGCTGGTGGATGTCAAAGATACCCTGACTGATCCTGCCGATGACGATGGTGCATTTGGTGCCGACGATACAGAAGCCATCGATTTTGCCAATAATGCCCCCAAATCCACCTTCAATTTTGGGCTGAATTATAAGAAAGATAAATTCGATGCCAGCATCAAAGGGTCTTACACCTCAGACCGCCGCCAACTGCGCGGAATCCGTGATCATATTGTCGATGACGGCGGCGATACAATCGAATCGATTGTTTTAAACTTCGTTCCCATTAAAGGCCAAATACAGCTGAACGCTGTTGCAGGCTATCAGTTGAACGAAAAAATGCGGCTTTCGGTCGAGGCCATTGGACTTTCTAAAAAGTTTTACCGGCAGACATCGCTGGCACGGATCGAGCGCCGGTTTAATGTGTCGTTGAACTATAAATTCTAAGAACCACCCGGGAGGGGGTGCGCCCCTCCCCCCACTTAGCCCTAAGCAAAAGCCCTGATGGCAATATACTAAGGATCAACTGTATGTCTTTTCGCGTGAATGATTTGCCTTTCCTTTTAAAGGTTAGCCTCGCCCCCGCATTCGCCTTCATTGTGCTTATATTCTTGGCGGTTTACGCTAATTTTGGCCTTGGGCAAGCGACAAGCGGCATTGAAAAAATTCTGGAAGAAAATATGGCGCTTAGCCGTCAGGTGTCGGTGACAAACAATGATTTCAAGCAGTTGGACGGGGGCATTTACCAGCTTTTGACCTTCTACGCTGCAGACGGCGAATCGATGGATTTGGAGGCCGAGGTCGAAAAAATAAACGCACAGGCCGAGAAAGTATCTGCCGGGCTGACGGTCATCAAAGAAAAGTTCGCAGGCTCAGTGGACATGGAAGAAATGGCCACGGTTGAAGACGCGCTTCAGACCTATGTAGAGGCCATCGACGTTGTAACCCAAATGCTGGAAATAGATTTCGCCAGCGCGGTTTCCTTTGCCGAACCCTTCAAGGCCAACGCCGAAAAAGTGACCGCCATTTTTGACAAGCTAGCCAACGGTGCCAATACCAGCGCCGCCAGCAACGCAAGCGTCATCCAAGAGAATGTCTCTGGCATTCAGTCTGCTTTACTGTTTGGCACGATTGTCGCTGGCTTGTTGGTTGCGGGCATATCGTTTCTGATAGGGAAGATGACCACAAAATCCATCCAAGAAATAGCTGGTGCGACCACGCGCGTGGCGAGCGGTGATACTGAATTTGATATTCATGCGCTTGAACGCAAAGATGAACTTGGCAGCGTGGTGGAGGCTCTGGAACAATTCAGTATGCAAATGGCTGAAAATGCAGCCTTGCAAGCCCAGCAAGAAGAAATGCGGGCCAAGACTGAGGCTGAAGACCGCAAGCGCGCCGAAGAAAAACAAGCAGCCGAAGAACAAGCCCGTATCCAAAAAGAACAACAGCGTCTTGCGGCTGAAGAAGACCGTAAACGGGCCATGAACAACCTTGCGGATGGGTTTGACCGGTCTGTGACGACGGTTATATCCACCGTTCAGTCCTCTGCCGCAGAGCTGGATAATAGCGCCAGTTCTGTTCAGGAGCGCGCCAAAAGCAACACCCAGCTGTGCGACAATGTTTCCCGTACTGCCGAAGATGTTTCCTCTGGCATGCAAACCGTAGCCACCGCGACCGAAGAATTATCCTCCTCTATTGATGAGATCGCACGCCAGATGGAACGGTCTAGCCAAGAGGTCAATGATACGGTCAAGCAAACCGATGACACCAATAAAGTGGTGCTAGAGCTGGCCTCATCCGCCGATAAAATCGGTGAAGTGGTGAATATGATTAATGACATTGCCGCCCAGACCAATTTGCTAGCGCTGAATGCCACGATCGAAGCCGCCCGTGCGGGTGACGCTGGGCGCGGCTTTGCTGTGGTGGCCAGCGAAGTAAAAACTTTGGCGGGCCAAACCGCCAAGGCCACAGATGAAATCGCAACCCAGATTAAAAATGTGCAGTCTGTTACCGGAACGGTTGTGGATTCTATGAAGGTTATTGGCCAAAAAATTGACAATGTAAGTGAGATCGCCACCAGCGTGGCCGCCGCAATTGAAGAGCAAACCGGCGCAACTGGAGAAATTGCCCGCACCGTATCGGTGGCAAATGATCAGGTTCAGTCTTTGGCAGCCGATTCTGAAGAATTGACACTCTCTGCCAACGACAATGTGCAGTCGGCAACCGATCTGTCGAAAATCGTCTTTACACTGAAGAAAGAATTTGACGAGCTTGAAAAGCAATCCAGCGGGTTTGTCTCTGAAATTCGGTCCAATTAAGGGCCTTAGGTTACAAATAAAACATGGGCGTCCATTTAGCGTGGGCGCCCATTTTTTAGGTCCGCGCTTTTTACGTCTGTTTACGTCTGTTTATGTCTGTCGCGCTAGCAAAACCTATATGGCGATATGATGCCAACTGCCAAAACCTCAATTTGCAAGACAGAGCGCACAAACTTAAACACTCTCTCCCCTTTACCGAAGCGAGCCCAAGCCAATGCCTATATCAGCCGAAGTTTTCCGCTAAATAGTCACGAATTTTCTCTGGGTCTAGGGGCTTGTGGAAAATGGGCCACGGGCACTCTGCTAAGGTTTTTAAATCCTCAGGCGCCGTAGCCCCCGTAATCACCGCCGCCGGAACCCCCAAATACAAAGCCTGCACAGCCCGAATGACATCAAATCCGGTTGTGGTTTTGCTTAACCGGTAATCTGTTAGAATAAAATCTGGGCGCCCAAAGTCTTCAAGCGTATCTTCCACGGCACGCAAAGAGCCTAAGCCACGCGCCGAATGCCCCCAACCGCGCAGCATTAAAACCATCGCATTTTGAACTTCTTCATTGTCATCAACCACCAAGATAACAAGGCGTGCTTTGCCTTTTTGTACGCGCGCAGGCTCTTTTATAAGCTGAACGGGCGCTGCTTGCGGCTTGGATCTGACAGCCGTGATTTTAAACACAGTCCCACGACCAAGGCTGGATTTGAGGCCAACTTCCATATCCATCAAGGCACACAGCTCGGTCACAATCGAAAGGCCAAGGCCAAAACCAGAGGTGCCAGAGCTGTTATTATCCAAACGTTGGAACCGGTCAAATATACGCCCCTGATCTTTTGCAGAGATGCCCTTACCGCTGTCGGCCACCAGAATATCCACATGGGTTTCACCGCGCCGAGCCCCTAAGATCACCTTTTTACCCGCCGAAGCATTGATCGCATTTATCACCAAATTCGAGAGAACACGGTGCAGATGCTTTTCATCCGCCAACACATGAAGCGAACACGGAAGCACCTTCAATGTTACATTATTTTTTGCTGCAATCGGTGTCAGTGTGCCTTTTAAGGCCTGAAATAATCCTGCTAGCGGAACATCAACCATGGTCGCGGTTTGCAGGTTGGCTTCCAGCCGTGCTGCATCCAGCATGGTCTCAAGCATCTTCATCATCGAACCGATGATGGTATGTTGGTGCCCCGCAATATCGAGTATGTTTTTATCCCCCGCTGCGGTTTCCGTAAGTGTTTGATTGTAAATACTAAGGGCATTGATAGGTTGGCGCAGATCATGGCTGGCTGATGAAAGAAAATTGGTTTTTTCTTTTGCACTTTTTTCCGCCTCTAGGCGTGCCTCATGCGCTTCGGTGGTGCGCTGCGATACGCGTTCCTCAAGTGTTTCATTAAGCGCCGACAAATTCTTTGCAAGCTCGAACGAGCGCCGATAAACCGAATTGGATTTTTTACTCAGAGCGATCGAATATCCAACAGCCACAATGATAAAACCAAACGGCATTAATTCACCGTTCCAACGCGTGTCCGGGTCTATTCGTAGTGCATATATAAGCGAATCGTTTATAACTGTACAAAAATACACAAATGTAGAGATTAAAATAGCCGCAGCCCCGGCGCGCTTATGCTGCCATGCTCGCGCACTTAACACCAATTGATACACCACCAGAAGGAAGGTCAGAACCAGCGAATAGTTTAAAATGCTGGTAGTGATATAAAGTGGCAGAAACAAAGTGCTATAAATAAAGGGCACAGACGGCAAATACATTAGAACCTGTATCTTTGGCGGGAACTCGTCCGGGAACATGGTCGCAAAGAAAGACAGCCACACAGGCGCCATCAAATAAACCACGAAAAACTCTAGGGCTTTAAGGTTTACCTCAAAATGCTGACCCGCTAATTCAAACGGGATTTCCCGTAAAAAAGCGAGGCGAGAGACAAAAAGGATAATACTTAAACCATACCATAAATGTGCCGACTGCCAGCCCGTTGTGTAACTGCTGGCAAAATAGGCAAAATGAAACAACAAGAGCCCGCCAAAAATGCCGAACAGCGTCATATAGTAGATTTGCGCCAGCTTTCGCTTGCTCTCCAACACGTCGGTTAGGCCCAAAGACGGGACATTGCTAATACCCCCGTACCCATGTTCGAAATTCGCGGCAATCAAGATAATATCCAGCTCGCTGGTTTGCGGTAGCCGGATCAGTGACGATATATAAACGGCTTCAGCGCCCTCTGGAGTTTCAGATATCCGCCCCTTAGACGCCAGCTTTTTGCCGTTCACCCACACTTCATAAGACGAGTAAACTTGCTCAACAAGCAGCGAAAAACGGCGCCCATCATCTGGCACCGATATATGCATTCGGTATGACGCAACCCCAAACCCGGCAGGCCATTTTGTTTGCTGTGACATTTTGTTTGTAGGCTGGGACCAATGGTCTGGCAGCACCGCAGTTTCCCCCCGATAAAGGGCGTCAAACTGGTTCGGGCGCGCTATTTTTTGCCGGATGATCTGCCACGGGCCTTCTAATTGGATGGTCTCTGTTCCGTCCCATGTCAGTTGGCCAATAGCGCGTGGTTTCGCAGTCTCAGCCGACACACCGGAACTGACGGAGACCCCACACAGGCACGCCCAGACCAGCAGAACCACAAACTTTTTGATGATATTTTCAGATAACATCAACGCATCTTCCAGATTAGCGCAAAAAAAGCGGGGCCGCGCTGACGAAACATATTTTGCATACACAGCATTTTATCCTAGTGTATGCTTGGGGTTTTGGTCATAGTGAAATGATACATACATAGTTTCAAGCATTTGTAGCATAAAGATGCTGCTTTGAGTTTTTATTGTGCCAGCCATCACTAAGGTTCTAATTGCCGACGACCATGCCCTTTTCAGACAGGGGTTTGTCTCTATTTTGGCCAAATTCTCCGATATTGATACCATCACAGAGGCTACAGACGGCAAGCAAGCGCTGGAGAAAATTCTGGCTGAAAAAATAGATATTGCCATCCTTGATATTAGATTACCCCACCTTACCGGCCTAGATGTTGCCCGCGAAATCCGCAAACGGGGCCTGCCTATTCGGTTGATTTTAATGACCGGAGAAATTGCTGAAGACATTGCAGCGGCGGCCGTTTCCGAATTATCCGTTGATGCCTTTTTGTTTAAAACCGCGCACAGCCACCAATTCGAGCAAGCCGTTAGAAATGTATTGGACGGCGGAAGCTTTTTCCCGCCTGATATGCCAACCGGTGTGGCTTCGTGCGAAGAAAGCGCAAGCGCTTTAAGCACGCGTGAGCGCCAAGTTGTACGGCTCATCGCGGAAGGCCATACATCACAAACCGCATCACAAGTTCTTGGCATCAGTTATCATACCCTTCGCAAACACCGTGAAAATATCAGGCGCAAATTAGGTCTGACAACGGTGGCTGAACTATCTTCATATGCAGTTAGGAATCAAATTTTATAATCGAAACTTTCTGCTCTCCCCCTAATCAACCAATTTTCAGCCAAAATGAAAATACGCCACACGGCGTATTTACCGTTTATGCCGCTCGTAGGCATTATGCATGTAAATTACGGAGTGGCCTCTAGTCAGAAGGCGGTGCCATTCGTCCTCTAATGAATGTTAAGGAGTTAGAAAATGGCTATTCTTTTAGACGATGAACAGGTTATTGCGCGCGCCACAGCGGTTGGAGACGCCGAAATAGCCGTCAACACCGACACAGACGGCTTCCAATATTCTGCGGCCATCACTCAATTGGCTGGTGGCGGCTATGTTATCACTTGGGTGAAATTTGACGTCAATATCCCTGATGGCGACGCAGGCATATACGCACAAATTTTTGATGCAAACAATGTTAAGGTTGGCGCGGAATTTCAGGTCAATACCAGTGTTCCCAATGACCAAGATACACCTGCTGTTGCGGCATTGCCAAATGGCGGATTCACCGTCGCCTGGACCTATAATGACGCCCTTGAAGGCGGCAGTGGCCTTGGGATATTCGCCCGTAGTTTTGATGCAAACGGCACGCCTGCAGCCGACGAATTTTCTGTGGCCAGCAAACTAATCGGCAACCAGCAAAATCCTGATATTGCCAGCTTATCTGACGGCGGAACCGTCGTTGTATGGCAAAGCGCTGCAACAGAAGGGGACGGCGATAGCAACGGTATATCCGGCCAAATTTACGGCTCTGACGGCACAGCCGTTGGCGGTGAGTTTAAAATCAATACAGAAATTGAAAGTTCGCAGGCAAGCCCGTCAGTTGCCGGGCTGGCTGGCGGCAGATTTATTGTGGCTTGGTCAAGTGACGATGCGGATGTTGACGGCGACGGCTTCGGTATTTCAGCCCAAATGTATAATGCGGACGGCACGGCCATCGGCGGTGAATTTACAGTCAACACCAACGTGGCAGACGACCAGATAAACGCCTCGGTAACATCCCTTGCCAGCGGCGGATTTGTGATCACATGGCAAAGCCGTGACCCTGCGGCAGACGGCGATAATTACGCCATATCCGCGCAGGTCTATGATGCACTTGGCATCGCGGTGGGCACAGAAATTATCGTCAACACTGAAAGTGAAGGCGCCCAGCGTGCACCCTCTGTTTCTGCCTTGGAAAATGGTGGTTTCATCATAACCTGGGATAGTGACGACCCTGATGTGGACGGCAGCAATAGCGGCATTTCAAGCCAACAATTCAGTGCAAATGGCACACCTGTTGGGGCTGAACTTACCATAAACACCGTTACGGCAGGCGTTCAGTCTGACGCCGTTGTAACCGGGCTGGCTGACGGCGATTATGTGGTGGCTTGGGTTGGCGATGATGCCGACGAATCTGGCATCATTGCGCGCAACATCACAACGCTGGCTGACGGCACCCCCACAACACCTGCGCCGACAGCCTCTGACATCCCCGCCGACATCAATGTTACCGAAGATGTCGCATCCGATATTGATCTATCCGCTGTTGTAATTGCAGATGCTGATAGCGCGCAGATCACCCTAACCCTTACTGTCAGCGGGGGATCCTTAACCGCATCCAGCAGTGCTGACGTAACCGTAAGCGGCACTGGTAGCACGGCGCTAACTCTTGTCGGTGACCCTGCCGATATCACCAGTTATCTGGATACCGCCTCCAATATTCAGTATCTAAGTGCGCAAAATGATGAAGGCGACAACGCGGCTTTGTTGAATGTTTTTGCTGACGACGGCAGCGGGGCTGGCGCTATATTATTAGGGTCATCCAATCTTGATATTGCTGGCGTCCAAGACCCTTCTGTTTTTGCGGGCACCTTTACCGGCAGCGTGACAGAAGGCGATGTGGGTGATCCCCTTGTGACAACAAGCGGTGCCCTTACTGTCAGCGATCCTGACCTTAGCGACACCCCCACCATTGCAGATGTTGATACAACGGCTGGTGACAATGGCTACGGCGATTTTGCATATTCTTCCGGCAGTTGGACCTACGAACTGGACCAAACAAAAGTTCAAGATTTAAGCGCTGGCGACAGTGTCGTGGATACATTCACTTTCACCGCATCTGACGGCACTCAGCAGCAGGTTAGCGTTACCATCAACGGCACCAATGAAGTGGGGGAAGGCCCGCCAGAAGGCGAATTTTTAGTCGATAGCCGAGGACAATTTGGCCAATCAGACCCCGAAGTAACGGTTCTAACAGGCGGCGGGTTTGTTGTTGTCTGGACAAGTGAAGCGGATGCCGTGGATGGCGGCGGCTCAGGCATCGCTGCACAATTATATAATGCTGACGGCACCACTGTTGGCGCAGAATTTACGGTCAATTCAGAAATCGGTGGCCCCCAGCTTCAGCCGTCTGTTGCTGCACTGGCCGGCGGCGGCTTTGTGGTTACATGGGAAAGCCCAGACGCCGATGTAGACGGCAGCCTAAGCGGCATTGCAGCACAAATTTACTCTGCTGACGGCACCCCTGTAGGGGGTGAGTTTACTGTCAATACATTGGCAACAAACGCGCAAGAAAACCCATCTGTCATCGGGCTGGAAGGTGGCGGCTTTGTCATTGTTTGGCAAAGTGATGATGCCGCAGTTGGGTCAAATCTTTCGACGATCCAAGGACAAATTTACAGTGCCAACGGCGCAACTGTTGGGAATGAATTTACCATCAATAGCGAAACGGAAGGACGGCAAGAGGAACCAAATGTTGCCGCCCTATCTGGCGGTGGTTTTCTTGTCACATGGCAAAGCGCTGATACAGATGTAGACGGCGACGGCACAGGCATTTCCGCTCAGATATTCAACAGCCTAGGGACTGCTGTTGGCACTGAATTTACCGTCAATACAGAAACCCAAGGCAACCAAAGATCCCCATCAGCTATAGAGCTGGCCAACGGCAACTTCGTGGTGACATGGAGTAGCCCAGACACGGATGTGGACGGCGATAGTGACGGCATAGCCGCCCGCGTATTTGATTCTAACGGCACCCCTTTAGGCGCCGAATTTACGGTCAATACGGAGGTCACGGGCCAACAGTTTGAACCAACCGTTACAGCGCTTGCAGATGGTAGCTTTTTAATCGTGTGGCAAAGCGATGACGCAGATGTTGACGGCAGTTCCAGCGGTATATCAGGGCGCACATTCAGCCCCGACGGCACACAGGCAGGCGATGAATTTACCATCAACCAAGAAGTTGACGGGGCTCAGACAACGCCCGTTGTCGCCGTGCTCGGGGACGGCATTGTAGCCGTATGGCGCAGCCGTGATCCTGATCTTGACGACGGCAACAGCATTTCAGCGCGGATTTATGATACTGTCCCTGGTGATTTTAACGCTGTACCAACCGCAAGCGATCTGCCGTCTAGCATAGGCGTGACAGAAGACACGCTTTCCAATCTCAATTTTGGTACAGCCGCCATCGCTGACAGTGACAGCGCAAGCATTACCGTTACCGTAACTGTTGACGCAGGCACACTAACAGCAGCAAACAACGCCGATTTAACCATTGCCGGGTCTGGCACAGGGGCGGTCACCATTGCTGGTGCGCCTGCCGATATATCAAGTTATCTCAACGCTGATACTAACTTACAATATTTAGGCGCTGCTAATGCAGAGGGCATCGCAGCTGCAGCCATCACGCTAACCGCCAATGACGGTGACGGGTCTGGCGACGTGGCGATCGGCACCGTTAATATTGATATCAGCGGGACCCCTGACAGCGCTGTAGCAGGCGGTAATTTTGACGGTACGCTTAGCGAGGTGGCGGATCCAGCAACTGTATCTGGTGCGCTTACAATCAGCGATCCCGA
>WFTS01000089.1 GCA_015485385.1 Kordiimonadales bacterium
GATATTATCGGCACAAAAGTGATGTGCTATCGTGTGACATGGGTTTTTCAGTTTTTTTGCCGCCACAGGCTGAAACCCGCCCCTGCCCTATTGTCTGGTACTTGTCCGGGCTAACATGCACCGAAGACAATGTGACAGTAAAAGCGGGCTTTCAGCGCACTGCGTGTGACACGGGTTTAATCATAATTTGCCCCGACACCAGCCCACGCGGCAGCCATGTTCCCGACGACGAGGCCTATGATTTTGGCTGTGGCGCTGGCTTTTACCTGAATGCCACCAAAGCACCATGGCGCGATAATTTCCAAATGTATGATTATATCACGAAGGAATTACCGTCGCTGGTGGTGTCACACTTTCCAGCCGATATGACACGCCAAGGCATTATGGGCCATTCCATGGGAGGGCACGGCGCTTTGACAATTTGGGTAAAAAACCAAGCCACGTACAAAAGTGTTTCCGCCTTTGCGCCTATTGTTGCGCCGATGCACTGCCCGTGGGGTGAAAAGGCTTTCACTGGATATTTGGGTGAGGACAAAACAAATTGGGCCGATTATGACGCCTGTGCCTTGCTTGAAAAATACGGCGCGGGCAAAACGGAAATACTGATCGACCAAGGTCTGGCTGATAATTTCCTCGAAGAACAGTTAAAACCTGAACTTTTTGTCGCCGCCTGTAAAAAAGCAGGACAAAAACTGAAAAACCCATGTCACACGATAGCACATCACTTTTGTGCCGATAATATCCCTGTTCGCCACCAAAACATAAGGTCTTGTTGAGGGTTTCCATCAGAATTCCACCACGCTGCGAATACTCTCTCCTTTATGCATCAAATCGAAGGCATCGTTGATTTTCTCGAGTGGCATTTTGTGGGTGATCAGGTCGTCAATATTGATTTTTCCGTCCATATACCAATCGACAATTTTGGGAACATCGGTGCGCCCGCGCGCCCCGCCAAACGCCGTCCCGCGCCAAACTCGGCCGGTCACCAGTTGGAATGGCCTTGTCGAGATTTCTTGTCCCGCGCCAGCCACTCCGATGATGATGCTTTCCCCCCAGCCCTTATGGCAACATTCCAGCGCTTGGCGCATGGTGTTCGTGTTGCCAATACACTCAAAGCTATAGTCAGCGCCGCCGTTGGTTAAGTCCATGATCGCTTCTATCACGTCGCAGTTGGTGGGGTTTACAAAATCAGTCATGCCGAAGTTGCGCGCCACGCCTTCACGGGCTCCGTTGATGTCAACACCGATGATCTTATCGGCGCCCACCATGCGCGCGCCCTGAATTACATTGAGGCCTATGCCGCCTAGCCCAAACACCACCACGTTACTGCCGGGTTCAACCTTGGCATCAAACGCCACCGCGCCTACGCCTGTGGTCACACCGCAACCGATGTAACAAATTTTGTCGAACGGCGCGTCTTTCCTAACTTTTGCTAGTGCGATTTCAGGCAACACTGTGTGGTTCGAGAAGGTTGAACAGCCCATATAATGCAGGATCGGTTTACCATCTAATGAGAACCGGCTGGTGCCGTCCGGCATCACGCCTTGGCCCTGAGTTTCACGAATGGATTGGCAAAGGTTGGTTTTAGGATGCAGGCAATAATCACACTCACGGCATTCAGGGGTATAGAGAGGGATCACATGGTCGCCCGGCTTTAAGCTGGTCACGCCTGCGCCCACGTCCATCACCACACCTGCGCCTTCATGGCCAAGGATTGCGGGGAAGGCTCCTTCCGGGTCATCCCCTGAGAGAGTGAAAGCATCGGTATGGCATACGCCAGTGGCTTTGATTTCCACCAACACTTCACCCGCTTTGGGGCCTTCAAGGTCAACGTCTTCAATAGAAAGTGGTTTTCCTGCGCCCCAGGCTACGGCTGCACGTGTTTTCATCGGTATCCCCTTGATCGATATTTTTTCATCAGCATGTATGTACTAAAAGCAAATGCGCTCCTATTGTGCAAGGGCAAGTTTTAAGCGAGAGGATTAGATTGTGGCCGATACGGTAATTGCAAGTTTGTTGATCATCGGCGACGAAATACTTTCAGGCCGTACAAAGGATGCGAACCTGTCTTATTTGGCTGAATGGCTGAATGAAAATGGTATTCAATTGGGCGAAGTGCGCGTGGTGCCTGATGTAGAGGCTGAAATTGCCGAGGCCGTAAATGCTCTGCGCACTAAATATGCGTATGTGTTCACCACCGGCGGCATTGGCCCAACGCACGATGATATTACGGTGGATAGTATCGCCGCCGCCTTTGACGTGCCGGTGGTAATACATCCAGAAGCCTATGCCCGCATGGAAGCGCATTACGGCAAAGAGAATTTCACAGACGCCCGTAAACGCATGACACGAGTGCCAAAAGGCGCAGAACTGGTTGATAACCCTGTTTCTATCGCGCCGGGTATCCGCATGGAGAATGTTTTCATCATGGCTGGTGTGCCCAAGATAATGCAGGCGATGCTTGAGGACATCCGTCCGCATTTGAAAGTGGGGCGCAAAGTATGGACCCAGTCATTAACGGTACATGCTCCTGAAAGCAAAATAGCGGAAGATCTTGGCGCTATTCAAACCGCAAACCCTGACACCAGCATTGGTAGCTACCCCTTTTATATTGGGGGCTATGGTTCCACTATAGTTATTAGAAGCGCAGAGACAGCAGCCGTTGAAAAGGCGATGGGGGAAGTGCAAGCACTGTGTTTTGCCAAGCGTTTTGAAACCGATGACGTTAGCGAGATTGATTAGCGTTTAAAGACCACAGTTTTGTTACCGTTCAGCAGTACCCGGTGTTCCAGATGTAATTTCAGGGCTTCGGCCAGCGTTACGCGCTCTACGTCGCGGCCTGCAGCGACCATATCGGCTGCGCTCATGGCATGGTTCACGCGCGCGACATTCTGTTCGATAATTGGGCCTTCATCTAAGTTAGCCGTTACATAGTGTGCGGTGGCACCGATCAGTTTGACGCCTTTTTTAAACGCTTGTTTATAGGGCGCAGCCCCCTTGAAACTGGGCAAGAAACTATGGTGGATGTTAATCACTCGGCCTGCCAATTTTTCGCACGCCTTAGCTGACAGCACCTGCATATAGCGCGCAAGCACGATCAGGTCGATTTGCTCGTCGTCGATCAGGGCGAGTAATTTTTCTTCTTGGGCCGCTTTGGTCTCAGCCGAGACCGGCCAGTGGTGGTACGGCACACCGTAGGCCGTTGTTACCTTGTGAGCGTCACCGTGGTTTGAGACGACCGCAGGCACATCCATAAACAAGGCACCCCGTTCTCGCCGATACAGAATATCCATCAGGCAGTGATCAAATTTAGATACCATCACCAGCACGCGCTGGGGTTTGTTTGCATCATGGATTGCCCATTGCATGTGGAACTTTTCTGCAAGAGGCGTGACCAAGCACCTCAGATCAACCACACTGACTGAAACATTAATGGGTTGCACTGCAACGCGCATGAAAAACTGCCCGCTATCCCCACAGCCATATTGATCTGAAGACGTGATGTTGCAACCAGCCGAGGCAAGCAAACTTGACACTTCAGCAACAATACCCGGCCGGTCCGGGCACGAGAGTGTGAGTATGTATTTGTCAGTCATAGGGTCCTCGATGTTCGTCTAAGGCGTTTCTACGCGCCGCACAAAAGCAAGCTCAGCCTAGCTTGGCAACAGAAATATTGTAACTTCTGCAATAAGCCGTTGTTTTGTGGTGCGGGAGTGTTTTATAAGCCCTCTTGTTGTTGGCGTTGGCCAACCCATTTCCGGGCCCGCATGGTGGAATTGGTAGACACACAAGACTTAAAATCTTGAGATCGTATGATCGTACCGGTTCGAGTCCGGTTGCGGGTACCATTTTCAGCTAAGATGGTTTCTTTTCCTAAAGGACTGTAGGGTCGCCCCACAGGGCGTCTAGCACTGATAGGCTGTCTATGGCTGACGTGTCAGCGTTTGGCAGGGCTGGATTCCAGCTTGAAACCGAGCAGCCAACCAAGTTGCAGTTGTCAGCCAACCAGCGAACGGTATTGGCAAGAGAGCGAGGGGATGGCCCTCCAGCCACGGCATAATTTTGGGCAGGCACATACTCTTTGCCGATAACATCCGTATCAATATGCAAATAGACGCTGTCTCCGTGAATTGCGAGTGATTTGAGGTCGTCGGTTCGGCTAAGCTGGTGGATTTTGGAGTTTTTCAGGTTTATATCCTCGCCCGAATCCAAATCACGGCCATCTGCATGGATAACTTTTTGTTCCGGAAAGGCTTTTGTGCCGATGCCATGCATCAAATTTTGGTCCCCTCGGCCAACAAGCTTGGCCAAAGGCATTCCGCCAAGGAAGTTGCTTTGTGAAGTTTCCTCGGTATGAAAGTCGCCGTGTGCATCCAGCCAAATTAGCCAATCAGGCTGTATATGGGCGTCCTGCAACCCTTTTAAAAAGCCAAGAGAGCTAACGCAGTCACCCGCTACAGAGATAGGCAATAGCCCGCGTGAAATTTGGCCAGATACTGCGTGCGCCAAGGCTTTATATGTCTCGGTGATAGACCTGTCTCTGTCATGCGCATAGATGCAGGGAGAGACGGTTTGCCAATTAATTTGGGGCATCAGGTCAGCAAGGCGGGTCAACCCCGGCATCGGTGCGCCGATAAAGATCGGGACAATAATGGGCTCAGGTTTCATATCATTGCACCGGGACTTGGGGCCTATTGTGATCGCTCTTAATGTGAAGGCGCCTTGAGAGCTGGAAAAAGGGCTGGGGGCTTGCGGTGCTTGGTCGCTTGTTCATATGCATAGGATAGTTTGATCAACAGGCCCTCTGAATAGGGCCGTCCAAGAATTTGCAGCCCTGCAGGCAAAGTGCCGTGGCTAAAGCCCATTGGAACAGACACAGCAGGCAAGCCCGTTGCGGGTGCCACAAGCTGAGAGTTATCCCCTTTATATTCCTCGACCGCCTTATCAAGATGCGCGGGTGGGTAGGTCCAGGATGGATAAATTAGTGCGTCTAAATTATTGGCATCAAAAGTTGCTACTGTATCGGCCAGATAGGCTTGGCGGCCAGCATGATCTTTAAAGCCAGGGCAGGGCTTTTCCCATTGGGAAGGCTCTATATCAAGCGGCGATTTGGCGAAATATTCAAGCGCACGTTTGGCGTGGGGATCATAGTCCCCGGTCTTGAGCAGAGTGTTCACGTCGCTGAAAGGTGCGCTTGGCCCTCTTGAGGCCATATAACCACGCAGATCATAGCGAAAGCGTGGGCAAAAGTTGGGAGCTTTCAGATGGCTTTCAAAATTTGGGATTTGGATATTGTCGATCACTGTTGCACCGGCTGCTCGCAGGTCGGTGATGGCTTGTTCGAACAAGGCCATAACGTCTGGGTCACTATCCTCGCCGGCAAGAGCCCGAAGAACACCAATGCGCGCCCCCTTCAGGCCATTAGGATCAAGGTATTTTGTATAATCGGTTTCGTGACGGTCTTTGCCTAACTCGGTAATTGGATCGGTTGGATCATAAGCGGCAACCACACCAAATATCAGCGCCGCATCGGCGACGGTGCGCGCCATAGGGCCGGCGATATCGCGGTCAAAGGCCAAGGGAATTACACCGTCCCGCGAGGTTAGCCCAACCGTTGACCGGATGCCAAACAAGGCTAAATGCGATGATGGGCCGCGAATACTGTTCCCCGTGTCGCTGCCAAGTCCGGCTACCCCAAAGTTTGCAGCGGTGCCAGAGGCCGTGCCGCCGCTAGAGCCAGCAGGAACACGGTCAAGCGCATAGGCGTTCGCCGTGGTGCCAAACGAAGAGCTTACAGTTTGGCGTGCAGAAAAGGCCCATTCTGCCATGTTGGTTTTGGCGATGATGATAGCGTCTGCGTCGCGGATTTGTCGGACCATAAAGGCATCGTCTGGCGGCAGGCTGTTTTTCAGTGTGATTGAACCGCCACTTGTGATCATGTCATGGGTATCAAAATTATCCTTTACCAGCATCGGTGCACAAAAGAGGGGGCCAAGTTTTTTGCCATTTTGAACCGCACGGTCGATAGCGTCTGCCTTATCAAGCGCCTTGGGGTTTAAAACTGTGATGGCATTTAAGCCCGTAGATTTGTCGTAGGCCTTGATGCGCGCAAGATAGGTCTCAACCACTTTTCGGCAAGTGGTATTGCCGTTTAGGATTGCGGACTGTATTTCGCGGATGCTTGTTTCGACGACATTAAAATGTGGGGCTGTTTGCTGTTGTGGTTCGCTTGCGTTGGCCGCATTACTGGTTACGGTTGCGATGACAAGTGCAAATCCAATGGATAACATTTGTTTGCTGTTCATTACCATGCCCGCTGATCCTCTTGTAAAGGTTTACTGCCTAGTGGATGTGGACGATACTGTTCGCGGTGGGGCAGGGCAATATAAAGTTTGCGCAATAGATTTATCTTCTTGTCGGGTGGGTTGATAAGCGAACCAATGCAGGTTCCCCATCTAAGCTTTCCCAAGAAAGTTTGTACGCATAAAAAAAACGGGGCAGCAAAGCCACCCCGGTTTTAAAATTCTGAAACGCGTATCAGAGCTTAACGAAGCTCGATGTTCTCAGCGCCTTCTTTACCGTTACGGCCTTCAACAAGCTCGTAAGATACGGCTTGGCCGTCTGAAAGAGTTGCGATGCCAGAACGCTCAAGCGCGCTGATGTGAACAAATGCGTCTTTGCCGCCATCTTCAGGCTCGATGAAGCCGTAACCTTTGGTGGCGTTAAACCATTTTACTGTACCGTTTGCCATAGTCCTAATTCCTTAATCCAGTGTTTTGCAGAGCCGACCCAATGCCAAAATAGCAAGAGGCCAACATGAGCAAGTCAAACGCTCACAATCTGAAGAAAGCAACCAAGCAGATCGCGCATTTGCGTAGATCAAGTAGGGCCGACACAAACTGAATGTGTAACGTGTTGTTTTGCATCGACACTTTCATTTGGGCGCTAGTGTAAAGTCAACAGTTTGTACGCTTTATTGCCTGTGCTTCTGTTCGGTTATGGTAAAAGTGTGACATTTCTGCATATATTTCAGTTTCTTGCCCGGATTTTCACCCCAATTTTCTAGGGTTTGCTACTCGCACCCATGAAAAGCCATACCAAAATGATCCGGTTCATCTTTTGGTCAAATTTAAGACTAGGGAGCATATATTGGCGTTTAGGCGTCAAGGCTTCCTATCACAAGCATTACATTTTGGATGTCACTGCGTTTAAAGTGGAGCTCTTTTGATGGGTTAAATTGCTGCACAATCAGCGTATCTTTATTCCAGCGAATGAACTGCTTGATAAATCCGCTGTTGGATTTGGTTTCGATCAAGATATACCGACCGCGCCGGGGAGGTTTATTGGGGTGAATATAGGCGATATCCTGGTTCTTATATTTTGGTATCATGCTGTTGCCTGTCACAAAAACCGCAAAGGCACCATGTATGCCTTGCAGATCAGCAGGGCGGAATGTCCAGTCAACCGGGTTTTCTTCAATCATAAGATTGCCATCCTCCCCACCCTGGGCCCGCCCGCGTATGGGTAAGCTTTTACGCGAACTGAAAGCTTTGGGGCCTGCAGATAAAGCAGATGTTTGATGATCAAAATAGATTATATTTGGCATTGCTTGGGTGATGGTAGGCATAATGTTCTCCTTTTGTTCTATTATGCAGATTGAACTTATAAAGGGAAGACCTAAAACCAGCGGGTGGGAGAAAAATCTATTCTGTGCAATGTCACTGTCTGTGTTGACGCAGCAGGCGTGTTGACGCAGCAGAAAGGAGCCTGTTATGCTTGGGGTTATGCGAAAAAACAAAAATCTGATTGATTGTTGGGGGTGTAAGAACACCCATGACTGACATTTCTGTAGAGGACATCAAGCGGCTAGCTAATTTATATTCAGCTCTTGCTCCGGTTGCGGTTGAAGTTGATGCGCACGAGCTCATAACATATGTTTTTGGGGATCCTGGGCCCTTATTGGGCGCGCAAACCAGTGATTTGCATGGCCAAAATTTTACCAGCTTTATCCACGAGAAAGATCTCGCCATCTGGCGCTTAATACGTCACAAAATCAAAAGATCTCGCGAGTTGGGGCCTTTGCCATTGCGACTGAAAAATGCAGAAGGTACGAGCGGTGCGTTTGAACTGCATGTGGCACGCGCGTCACAAGGTCGTGGGGCGCTTTTGATCTCGATCACGCCGTATCAGGGCCAATTGTCGCTTGGTGAAAACAAGCGGCCAAGTAGCTCGCTCGCCCGAAAGTTTGAAAAGCAAGATTTTGCCGCTTTAGGGAAGCGACTGAATGCGTTTGTTAAAAATTCGGATAAAAGCATCTCTGAGGCATTGATTGAACTTTCGGGCATTGGCAGCAATACGGAAACCGATGCTGAGACCAATTTGTGGGCTTTGTACCGCCTGCTACATGATGCAGCCTCAGAAGGGGCCGCGGCCAGCCTAGCCAAGGAAAAGCGTAAATCTTTTGAGGATGGGAACCGGATTGAGACCGAAGCGGAAGCTAAGCAAGACACGGTAAGAGTGCAGGGTGCCATGCGCGGGGCTTTCAAGCAGCAGGCAGGCGAGACCAATTATGTCACGGTTGCCGGGTCTGACGGCATTTCCGAGGCAGAAGCGGTGAAAGCCGCAGTTTATGCCATGAAAAAGTCGGCAAATTCTGGCCGTGCTAAAACCATGAAAGCCCTAACTGGTGGTTATGAAAAACGATTGGAATCGGTGAAAAATCAGCTTAGGTCTTTCAAGCAGATTGTGGTTCAAGAACGCTTTGAGATTGCCTTGCAGCCGATCGTTAATATTGCAAGCGGAGACATCCATCATTTTGAGGCTTTGGCGCGGTTCGATACGGATTATTACGGCGGTTCGCCATTTGACTTTATGTGTTTTGCCGAAGATGTCGGCGTTATCCAAGAATTTGATTTAGCAATGTTGATGAAGGCCGTGTCGCTTTTAAAACGTATGCGGCGATTGGGCTTTAACGTTGGAGTGGCTGTCAATATTTCCGGCCGGTCAATTCAGTCTCAGGCATTTTTGCGACATTTCTTCCGTGTTCTGGAAGATTGCGGGGATATCCGCCATTTGCTTGCGTTTGAACTTACTGAATCTAGCCAAATTGACGATTTGGAAACCACTAATCGTATCTTGTCCCGCATTCGTGATTTTGGTCATAAAGTGGCGTTGGATGATTTCGGCGCGGGGGCTGCAGGCCTGCAGTATTTGAGGGTCTTGAAAGTTGATGTCGTAAAAATTGATGGCATTTATATCCGCAAAGGCCTTGAAGAATCAGACAATAAATCGTTCCTCAGGTCTATGGCTGAAATGTGCAGCGGGCTTGGCATTGAAACGATAGGCGAATGCGTTGAAAATGAAGATCAGCGCGATTTTTTACGGGAAATCGGCGTTACGTATGCGCAAGGCTGGCTTTACGGTAAGCCTGCCCCCGTGGATGAAGCCCTCGCAGCCTTGGCTCAGCAATAATCCTCCTTTACCCCTTCCCTGTTAGCTTGTTGGCATATCTTTTGCTTTTTTAAAGTGAGAGCGACCGATGTTTCTGTGCAATAGGTTGTGAACTTAAAAGGGTAATTCGTGACTAACTGTTTGATAGTAAATGATAAATGCTCGCCAACGGCACCGCGTATGTGCGGGAAAGTGGCTGTGAGTTCAATATCACACGGACTGTACCTCCCCACCACTGAGGCAGTATCTGCCGCGTTTAACCCCATGTTAGCGGAGGTTACTCATGCCGTTAAATAGTATCATTTCAACGTCACTGTCGGGGCTTTTTACCAATCAGGCGGCACTGCGCGCCACATCAAATAATATTGCAAACGTCAACACCGAGGGCTATTCCCGCGTTCGGGTGGTACAAGAGGCCTCCGTAACGCAAGGGCAGTCTTCCGGGGTTAATATTGCCACGATTGAGCGTGTGGTAGACAAGTTCTTAGAAACAGCGCTCCGGACGTCAAAATCCAATACATCTGAATTTTCCTCTCAACGAGAATTTCAAGATCGTCTTCAAGGAATTTTAGGGGATCCAAGCGCTGACAGCTCTTTGTCATCTCGCATGGACCAAGTGTTTCAATCTATCGCAGATTTGAGCCTAAACCCTGCGGATGTTCTTCGTCGTACTCAGACTTTGTCTGAGATACAAAGCATGTTCCAGCAGATCAATTTGTTTTCAGGCCAAATACAAACCCTGCGCGGGGAGGCTAGCCTGCAGATATCTGAGGCTGTTGATAGTGTGAATGAGCAGTTGCAGCGATTGAATGATCTCAATCCGCTTTTGATCCGCCAACAGGCCACGGGTGAAGAATCTGGAGGCCTGCAAGGTCAAGTTGGGCAAGCTTTATCTTCGTTGGCAGAGTTGATTGATATAAAAGTAGAAACGCAATCCTCTGGCGCGGTGTATGTCTCTACAAGCAGTGGTTATCCGCTGATAGATTCGTCCCTGTCGCAGCTTCAATATGATACCCCCGGGATCGTGTTAGCGAACACGATCTTTCCAACAATCAATGTATCACGGGTGAATTCAGAAACACTTGAGACAACGTCCAGTGCGGTTGATCTGACGCCCAATATTCGATCAGGTAAGCTTGAAGGTCTGTTAGAAATTCGTGATAATCAGTTCCCCAATTTATCGGCGGCCCTTGGTGAACTTGGTGCCCGCATCGCGGATGAATTTAATGCCATCCAAAATGCATATTCTTCTTCCCCTGCGCCAAATAGCTTGTCCGGCAAGCAAACACTGGTAGACGGGGCGCAGGACCCAAATTTCACAGGGATTGTTACATTTGCGGTTGTAGATGACAGCAATCAGTTGGTTGCCAAATCCACCGTTGATTTTGATACGGCTTCGCCAGCAGATTTTGATGCTCTGGTAACACAAGTGAACTCAGATTTGGGGTCTGATGGTACACTCGCGCTTACAGACGGTGTTTTCTCCTTCACTGCAGGCTCTACAGCAAATGGCGTTCTCATCGCGGATGATGCAACCAGCCCAAGCCAGAGGGCAGGGCGCGGGTTTAGCCAATTCTTTGGAATGAATGACATTATTTCTGCGGATCAGCCTGGTATTTATGAAACAGGTATCACCGGCGCGGAAGATCATGGAATTACAGCTGGCGAAACCATTGAGTTCAGGGTAACAGATTCAAACGATAAAGAACTTTCAACCGTTACACTTACAGTTGCCAGCACAACATATAACGGCCTGCTGACAGAACTTAATGATGTAACCGGGCTTGGGGCTTATTTCACATTTTCGTATGACAGCGACGGTGCCTTGAGCTGGACTGAAAACTCAGGGTTTGCAAATTCAAACCTTCAGGTCGTTGCCGACAATACACAGATAGCATCAACTGGCTTAGCCTTTACCGAGGCCTTTGGTGTTGGGGTTCAATATCAGGCGTCTGCGGCAAGCAACATGCAAATTCGCTCTGATATTGCAGACAATCCAGAATTGTTGGCGCTCAGTGTGTTTGATGCGACAGGCGCCGTAGGCGATGTAGTTTTAACAAACGGGGATCAACGCGGGGCTTTGGCCTTTCAGAGTTTGCAGACATCTTTGGTATCTTTTGAAGATGCAGGTGAATTGAAAGCAACAAATTTAACGCTCTCGCAATATTTAGCCCGGTTCTTGGGTAATGCAGGTTTGCAAGCCGTTCGAGCCAGTAATTTTGAAGAAGATAATCTGGCGCTTCAGCAGGAAATTTCAGCGCGCAATTCGGATGTTTCAGGTGTGAACTTGGATGAAGAGCTAGCAAACCTGATTGTGTATCAAAATGCCTATAATGCCGCCGCACGAATATTATCAAGCGTGCAGGAATTATACGACAGTTTATTGGCTGCGGTGTAAGGAGACTGAGAAATGGTTAGAATATCCAGTTTTGGGCAACAACAAGTTCTTATCCGTAGTATTATGGATAATCAATCTGAGGTGTTTGAAGGCCAGCGCCAAATATCATCTGGCAAAAAAACCACTGAATATAAAGGCTTGGCTGGGCAAACCAACACAGTTTTGGGGTCTCGTTCTTTCCAGGCTCGCATTGAAAGCTACCAGCAATCAATAGATACAATCCGCGGTAAGTTAGATGCAAATGATGTTCAGATTTCGGGCATTATCGGTGCGATGGAATCGCTCAAAACTGCGGTACAAGATGCTTTGGCAAACAACCAAGCCGAAGGGTTTAGTGAATTATTGGACCAAACCTTCAATTTCATTTCAAATGGCCTAAACACTAATTTCGATGGAACATATTTATTTTCGGGGGCTGAAACCGGGACCGTCCCTGTCAATGTAACAGAACTTGCAGATTTGGCTGCGCTACCAGCCGTGTCGGACGCATTTGATAATGCCTCTGTCGGGTTTGAAGCGCGTATAGCTGACGGCGTAGATTTGAAATTTGGGCTGCTTGCCAACGATGTGGGCGAGGGTATTTTTCAGGAATTGCTGGACCTTTATAATTTTGATCAAGGGGCTAGTGGTCCTTTTCAAGGTGAACTGGATGCGACCCAATTTGGCCAGCTTCAAGGCCAAATTACATCCCTAGAATCAGCAATAGATGGCTTGAGGCAAATTCAGGTTAAAAATGGCTTGGCTTTTGAGCGCCTAGAGGTTGTTGACGAGCAACATGCGGATACGGCGGTATTTTTAGAGACCTTCATCGCAGACCTTGAAGATGTTGATATTGCAGAAGCTGTAACCAAGCTAAATAATGACCAGCTTGCGCTAGAGGCGTCCTATCAGGCGATCGGTTCCTTGTCGCAGCTTTCCTTACTGCGGTTTCTCTAGCAGCTATATAGCCCTCGAATTTCATTGAGTTTTCATTCGCGCTGGATAGAGTAGACCCTCCGGTAAATCAGGAGCTTGGTAGATAATGGGCGTTTCTCCCGAACAATTCAAAAATGGTATGCGGCGCTTGGGCGGGGCAGTGAATATTGTCACCAGCGCACACGGCGATACCTTTGCTGGCTTAACAGCAACGGCTGTGACCTCTCTTTCAGCAGAACCGCCGCGCCTGCTTGCCTGTATCAATAGGGCGGGGGCTACTTTCGAGACGATATCAAAGGGCCGCTGTATCGCTGTGAATGTTTTAAGCGCCAAGCACCAAAGCGATGCTATGCGCTTTGCCGGGATGGACGGCGAACCCGAAACGGACAGGTTTGCGCAGGGCTTGTGGGGCACTGGCTTAACAGGCGCGCCCTTGTTTAAAGAAGCTTTGGTTAGCTTTGACTGCGCGATCGAAAGCATTCTTGATGCAGGAAGCCACGGGATTGTTATTGGAACCATCCTGGATATCCACCTGAACGATGGTTCAGAAGAGACACCGCTTTGCTATATTGATGGCAATTGGGCGACAATGGCGGCGCTTGACTAACCCTTTTTGCCTCTCATATTTTTTTTAACTGTCGAATCGCTATATATTGACTCTGCGAATCATTTTGATTCGATATATAGTGTTTTTCCGCCTTTTGATGTACCCTCAACGAGTACCGCCTACCTAAGGTGTTGATTCTTATCAAAGAATCTATATTCTAGTGCCTGTATTTATGTTTTGGATACATGCGTGATGCATGTTAGCTCTTGATCTGCATACATAAATTCGAACGGGAGAAGACCGTTGGTCAGTAAAGAATTACAAGAATTGTTGCTTTTGGCGCAGGATAAATCCTCTGACGCCCGCTCACGTCTTGTGGAAAATATTACTGATTTATTCCTCTCTGATGATGGCCGCCTGAGCGAGCATGAGCGTGCGCTGATGTCTGATATTCTCGGCAAACTTATCAGCCAGGTTGAAGTTGATATACGCAAAGAGTTGGCCAATACACTGGCCAACCCAGGTATTGATCTGCCTGATATTGCGAAAATTCTGGCAAATGATGATGTTGAAATAGCGCGCCCACTGCTTGAACGCAGTAATCTTTTGAAAGACCCGGATCTTATTGAAATCATTCGGATGCGCACGGATGAACACCGTATGGCAATTGCAATGCGCGAAGAAGTTTCTGAAAGCGTTAGCAATGCACTTGTCGAATTTGGCGGTGAGGATGTAATCGAAGGGCTGTTGAATAATCATGACAGTCAGCTTTCAAAGCGTGCAATGGAATATCTTGTCGCGGAATCGCGGCGGGTTGACCGGTTTCAGGAACCGCTTCTTGGGCGTGCCGATCTGCCGGGGGACCTCGCATACCGTATGTATTGGTGGGTTTCCGCCGCCCTTAGGAAAAAAATACTCACCGATTACTCGGTTGATCCCGTTATCTTCGAGCAGGCAGTCAAGCGCGCAGCGGGCGCGGTTTTGACAGATCAAGGTGACGATCAAAGCGCTTATGTACGGGCGCAGCGCCTTGTGCGGAGAATGAAGGAAAGCGGCGAGTTGAGCGTGCAATTTCTTTTGAATGCTCTGCGCCAACAACGGGTTGCCGTATTCGTGGCAGGCATGGGCGAATTGGGCCATATTAATTTCCGCACAGCGTGGCGAATTTTTTCTGATAAAGGCGGCGAAAGCTTCGCTGTATTGGCCAAGGCTGTAGGAATTGACCGGAACCAATTCACCAATATTTACTTGCTGGTGGTTCAGGCTCGCGAAGGCGGCGCCCCCAAATCACCGGGATATTTGAAAAATATTTTAACCCTTTTTGATGCCACAACCGAGGCAAATGCCAAAGGTGCACTTCAAGTGTGGCAGCGTGACAGCGCGTATCAAGAAGCAATCGAAGAACTAGATAAAGTGGGATAGCCGTATCCAGTCGGGGGACACTTGGATACAGGTAGGGAGCCTTAAAAATGGTTGAAAGACCAAAGCAGAATAAGAAAATTGTTGAATTGGCCAGCAGGCGATCAGCAAAGTCAGCAGGGGCGTTCGGCGCATCTATCAGCCGTGCGGACGGACACGGCTTGGCGGCAAATGAACAAGTCCTAAGCCTGATCTCGCAAATACTGGTGGATGAAAGCTTGCCATTTTATGTGGCTGCTCTGGATGGCACAGTGATCCATATCAATGATCATTACAGCAAATTAGACGCCGCTTTGGTTGATATAACCTTGGCCCCGGGCGCGAGCGATACGGTCGGCCAGTTTCGAGTGCCGTCTTTGAAGCCCGTGATTGAGGATGTTTTGGCCACAGATACAACCGTCAGGGCAGAAGAAATCGTCCGGATCAATGGCCGAGACCGTATTTTTCTAGGGCGACATTCGCCGGTGCGCGATGCCCAAAAAAATATTATTGCAGTTGCCGGCACCTATGAAGATGTCACGGTTCAGGTGCGCGGTATTGAAGAAGCTAATAAAACGCAGGCAAGATTTCAGGATTTCGCTCGCGCTAGTTCGGATTGGTTTTTTGAATGCGATGCAGATATGCGTATTCGCACCCTTTCAGAGCGTTTCACCGCTATTGTTGGGCAACCGGCGTCTTTGTTCCTTGGGTCAAAGTTCGAACAGTTTGGTCGTTTGGAAGAAAACTTGGATGGGCGCATAGATGGTCCCCGTGCGATCCGTGGGCGCAAACCTTTCCGCGAGCAGTTGTTTATTGTTAGTGAACCCAGCGGGCGTGACTTAAAATTCCATCTTTCAGGTGTGCCAGTTTTTGACCGGCAAACAGGGGATTTTAAAGGCTACCGCGGTGTTGGCATGGATGTAACAACGCGTTATGTGCAAGCGCAAGAAGCTGCGGGAATTCGGTCAAACCTCGAGGGGCTACTGGCTGAGTTAACCCGTAAAAACCTGGCTTTGGATGTCGCAAGCGGACAAGCCACAAGCGCGCTGAGAGCCAAAAACGAATTTCTCGCAGCTATGAGCCACGAACTTAGAACTCCTTTAAATGCTATTATCGGATTTGCCGAAGCCTTTGAGCATCAAACATTTGGGGCCTTAGAGAGCTCTTATATTGGCTATGCTGAAGATATCAGAAAATCTGGGCAGCATTTACTTGGGCTCATTAATGACATTCTTGATGTTGCCGTGATTGAAAGCGGTGGCTTGACGCTGCAGGTGGACGAATTAGACTTGGGCGGCGTGATCACAAAAGCCGTGCATATGAACGCAGAGGCCGCGCGCAAAAAAGGCCTTAATATTGATGGGCTTGAGGTGCAATGTGACATATATGTCAAAGCAGATGACAGGCGCTTGACCCAGATTTTGGTCAACTTGTTATCCAATGCGATCAAATTTACGCCTGAAGGGGGGGCTATCGGCCTCGAAGTCCAGCTTGCCAAAGGGGATAGCCATGCGGATATAACCTTGTGGGATACAGGCATAGGAATATCGGACGAGCAGCTTCCGCATATGTTTGAAAAATTCCATCAGGTGACAGAACATATTTATTCACGCGCACAAGAAGGAACAGGGCTTGGCTTACACATTAGCCGCGAATTGGCGCGGATGATGGATGGGGACCTGACTGTTTCCAGTAAGGAAGGGGAGGGTAGTCGCTTTACGGTTTCTGTCCCTATTTCCGATGGTAGTGATTCTGATGGCAGCTTTATCTAAGCGCTAATAAACAGATATAACCCTGTAATTGGGGACGGGAAAAAAGGCCTCTGCTAGAAATTGTGGAGGCCTTTTTTGTTTTACGCTAAGGGCTTAATACTCAAATTGCTCGGTGAATATTCTCTCGGCGAGCGTATGCTCAGCGTCAAATAACAATTGTAATTTTGTGCTTCTATCTTCTTCGATAACAACGCTTCGGACTTCACGCACTTCATGCATGTCAGCCACGGCTGAAACGGGGCGCTTCTGTGGTTGGTTGATTGTTAGTTCTACACTCACATGGTGCGGCAATAACGCGCCGCGCCAGCGCCGTGGCCTAAATGCAGACAGCGGTGTAAGGGCCAATAAATCAGACCCTAGTGGGATAATCGGGCCGTGGGCAGACAAATTATAGGCGGTGCTGCCAGCCGGTGTAGCCACTAATAATCCGTCACCGACCAGTTCGGGCAAGCGTACTTTGCCGTCAATGGATATTCGGATATTGGCCGCTTGGCGTGTTTCTCTCAAGAGAGACACTTCATTGATAGCAAGGTGCTCTACGACTTCGCCGTCACAGCGCGTCGCCCGCATTTTTAAGGGGTGCAGATAAAAACTGTCAGCCTTTTTTATGCGTTCAACGAGGTCTTCTTCCGTGAATTCATTCATTAAAAAGCCAACTGTGCCTTTGTTTAGTCCAAAGATCGGTTTGTTTAGCCCCATATAGGCGTGCAGTGTTTGCAGCATAAACCCATCGCCGCCAAGCGCGACGATCACATCGGCTTCGCGAGTGCTTACCGCGCGGTAGCGACTTTTAAGCAAAGCCGCTGTACGGTCTGCGTCTCCAAATTCGCTGGCTATGATTGCAATTTTCATATTGGTCTGTCTCCTGAAGACCCTAAGTATAAGGCATATTCCGTGACGTGCGAGCCGTTAAATGTTGCGCTTCGGGGGAATTTCAATATTTTCATAGCGTTGGGTGTAATTTAACCGCCGGTTTGGCTCATGTGGCGCTGCAATTCTCCAACCATTTTGCCGTTTGACATGGAAAAATTATGCCCGCGCGGTTTGTGTCCCATCGCTTTGTCGAGGCATTTTCTTAGCCCGGCGGCAGGTTCAGATGACCGCAAAGCCTGCCGCAGGTCAACATGGTCATCCTGACCAAGGCACATATAAATACGGCCCGTACATGTCACACGAACACGGTTGCAGCCATCGCAAAAATTATTGCTTAGTGGGGTGATAATACCAAGCTTCTGTTTGCTACCCTCTACTGTAAAATATCGTGCGGGGCCTCCTGTGCCTTCCGGTGTCGGCGTAAGGGTGTGTATATCTTCAAGTTTTGGAAGAACTGCTGAAAGCGGGAGATAATCAGCTTCGCGCCTTTGGTCTGTTTCACCAAGCGGCATAGTTTCAATCAATGTCATGTCTAATTCATTGTTGATCGCCCACTGGAAAAGCGAAGGCAGTTCCGCCTCGTTTTTCCCGCGCATGGCTACGGTATTGATTTTCACCGATAATCCCGCTGCTTTTGCGGCCTGAATACCGTCAAGAACTGTTTCTAATTTGCTGCGCCGGGTGATGCCTTCAAACTTGCGTGCGTCGAGAGTATCCAAAGAGACATTCACCCGGCGGACACCTGCGGCATATATATCAGCCGCCATATGTGGCAACTGCGTCCCGTTGGTGGTTAGCGTGACCTCGTCCAAGTGGCCCGCCTTGACCTCATTGCCTATTTTTTTCAGTAGCCACAGGATGTTTTTCCGCACCAAAGGCTCGCCTCCGGTAAGGCGAATGCGCCGAACGCCTCGTTGTATGAAAGCCTGTGCTAGGGTGAATATTTCCTCAAGGCTAAGCACGTCTGCTTTGGGCAGAAAAGTCATTTTTTCAGCCATGCAATATGTGCAGCGCAGATCGCAGCGATCTGTGACGGAAAGGCGCAAATATGTGATCTTGCGGCCAAACTGATCGCTCAGGTTTGGCTCAAATATAGGGCTGGGTGCCTTGATGGCACTTTGCTCGGCTTGAGAGCCGGAGATATGTCTACTGGTATCAGGCATGACCCCAATGTTGGGGCTCAGACGCCCGACGTCAAGTTAAACAATGTTCAAGGAAAGGATTACCGTTGTTTCAGGCCGCTATGGCTGGCCAGATATTAACTTTTGTCGTCAAGCAGGGTGCCGAGCGCTTCGTCAATTTTCTTAAATGCGGTTGCGCTGGCTTTGAAGCTGTTTTCCTCGGCGCGTAAATCTGCGAATTGTTGAATTAAATTCCCAAAGCCTTCACCGTTTGGTTGCGGGGCGGGGGGTGTTGCAGTATTCAGGCTTTGCCCTGCACTTTTGGTGGTTTCAGAGGGATCCTCAACCGAGAAACCGCTTTCCCCGCTTGCAGTTTTCAAAATGTCTTTTGCGATATCCGTTGCACGCCGCTCAGCTTGCAAAAGACCCTGCGTTGCACTGTTTAAAGCTTTAATCATACCCACCACACTTCTCTATTCCTGCACGGACTATAGGCTTTTCTGGTAAAATCTGTGTAAAAATATATATACAATTTTAGAGAAGCGTCCATCAGGCTATGTTAGGGCGAACAGAACCGCAATAAAAAGGGCAATGAAATGAAGCTGGACGTAGTAATCGACGTGGTTTGTCCGTGGTGTTATGTGGGGAAAAAACAGCTTGATAAGGCTCTTTCTGCGCGCCCAGGTGTTATCTCAGACCTGACATGGCGGCCCTATCAGTTGGCGCCAGATACGCCCAAAGAAGGCGTTGACAGAACCGCTTATTATCAGAAAAAATTTGGTAACAGCCCCCAGTTGGCGCAAATGCGCGAGCGTCTTGCCGCTATTGGTGCAGCCCTTGGGATTAATTTTGATTTTGAAACAGACTGCAAGATCGCAAATACCCTTGATGCGCACCGCCTGATCCGCTGGGCGCATTCAAGCGGCGCACAAACGGCTGTCGCGGAAGACATCATGCGGCGTTATTTTGAAGACAGCGCCTATTTGGGCGATGTTGATTTGCTTGCTGATGTGGCAAATAAAGCCGGAATGGACGGCGATCTGGTACGCGATTTATTGTTGAGCGACAAAGACGAAGCCTCAGTGAAAGCTGAAATATCGCAAGCGGCACAAATGGGTATTCAAGGGGTGCCGATGTTTATTTTCAACCAAAAGTCAGGAGTGTCTGGGGCGCAGGATGCGTCTGTGCTTATGGGGGTTATTGATAAAATACAGGCCGATACAGCGGCCAGTTGACCTGCTGAAAGGCTAGGTGATTGCAAAAAGCCAGCTGATCACAAAAAGCCAGCTGATCACAAAAAGCCAGCTGGTCATCAAAAAGCCAGTTGGTCATCAAAAAGCCAGTTGGTCATCAAAAAGAAGGGCAGCTCCTGAACAGCTGCCCCATAGTTTCCACAGTGAGGATAGTTAAATACTGCCTTTCGAGGGTAAGCTGGGGCCTATCCTTTATGGGAGGGCCCCTGACCAGCCTTAGGGAGAAGGCGTACATGCCGTACTGATAACAGGGCTTGGCAAGGGTCAGGGGGTCGAGGGAAGTCTAGGGGGCAGGTTTTAAAATTTAACCAGCAATCCAGCTTTGCTGGCCCAGCCATTTTTACCGGTTCCGTATGTGGTGTAATCAGTGCTTAACCGAAAGCTCATGCTGTCGCTGAGCGCACGCTCGTACCCGCCGCCAAAGCGCCAGCCATCATCTGTATAGGCATCCCCTGCTGCAGACGACGGATCAAATCGGGCGCGCACATAGGCGGCTTTTGTATAAATTAGGTTCGCGCCGTCATCGCCGAAAGCCGAGCCAAGCGTTAAGCCAGCGCTATATTCATACTTGGCGTTTGCGCCGGTGATGGGGCTTTGGTAGCCGGTGTCGCCAAAAGTTCCCTCAAGGCCGATCACCAAACCACTATTCATTTGGCTGCGAAAACCAAGGACACCACCATAATAAAAGCTTTTATCGCGGCCGGTGTCATTTGCCAGCTTGGTCCAGTCAATACCGGCTTCAACACCGATGTACGAGCCGTCAAATTTTTTGTCATTATCGGCTGCAATGGTTGCGTTGGTTGTGGCCACTATAAGGGCTGCTGTCGTAAGGAATGTTTTTATCAATGTCATTGGGTCTCTCCAATTTCAATCTTGTTTACCCAGCGTCGCGGTGCGATTGCTGGCGTCGATGAATTGGAATATGAAGACCGACTATGGCCCTGATACGGGCAAGATGCGGCGAGATAGTGAAACATTAAGGCTGAATGCGGCGCTCAGATTAACGGCTGTTCAGAAACGGCCTAAAAGTCTCACTAATTGGGCATTACACAGTCGTGTGTGTAAAATTGTGACAGATACGAGACAGGACTATTGGTTGGAATGATACCTTAACTTATTGCAATCGCTGCTAATTTTCTTGTTAGAGAGGCTGCCGTTTTGAGGCGTTCATTTATCTTATCTGTGCGGGCGAAATAAACCAGCTTGTGATCAGGGCGCACTTTAGCGGATTTCCCTGTTGCAGAAATGAATTCTATCAGCTTTGCGGGGTTCGAGAATTTATTATCTTTGAAGCTGATAACAAAGCCTTTTGGCCCAGCTTCAAGGCGTTCAATGCCTGCGCGCTTACTGTTACCCTTGATGATCATAATCGCCGCTAACTGCTTAACCTCAGACGGAAGTTTGCCAAATCGGTCGATCAGTTCGGCACAGTAAGCATCAATATCTTCGCGGGTTTCTAAATCTGCGAGCCGTCGGTACAAGGCCATGCGCTGGGTCAAATCAGGCACATATTTTTCCGGGATCATTACCGTGGCACCTAAGTTGATCGTTGGGGACCAGTCGGTTTCACCAAATTCTTCATCACTGCCCCCTGCACGGGCTTCGGCAACGGCTTCCTCCAACATTTTTTGGTATAGTTCAACACCGACCTCTTTGATATTGCCTGACTGTTCGTCCCCCAGAAGGTTACCTGCGCCCCGAATATCCATATCGTGGCTGGCGATGGTAAAGCCTGCGCCAAGCGTGTCGAGTGTAGAGAGAACCTGCAACCGTTTGTCGGCATTATCGTTAAGCTTGCGATTGGCTGGTGTTGTAAGATAGGCGTAAGCCCGTGTTTTGGACCGTCCAACCCGCCCCCTTAACTGGTACAGTTGCGCAAGCCCGAACATATCGGCCCTGTGGACCACCATGGTATTGGCGGTGGGGATATCGATGCCGCTTTCGATGATAGTTGTAGATAGCAGTACATCATACCGGCCCTCATAAAAGGCGGTCATCACGTCTTCGATCGTCGAGGGCGTCATTTGGCCGTGGGCGACGATAAACTTCACCTCGGGAACATAATCTCGCAAAAACTGGGCGGTGTCTTCTAAATCTGCAATGCGCGGGCAAACATAAAAGCTTTGGCCGCCACGGTAATGTTCGCGCAGTAAGGCCTCGCGGATAACCACTTGGTCAAACGGCAACACAAATGTACGGATTGCCAAACGGTCAACGGGCGGCGTGGCAATTATTGATAGGTCGCGAATGCCCGACATAGCCATTTGCAGTGTGCGCGGGATCGGTGTTGCCGTTAGTGTCAGCACATGCACGTTGGCCTTCAGGGCTTTCAGCTTTTCTTTGTGGCCCACACCAAAATGCTGTTCTTCGTCAACAATCAGCAATCCTAGTTCTTTGAACTCAATGCCTTTGGCCAAAAGCGCGTGCGTGCCGATAACAATATCGAGTGTGCCTTTGCGCATTTCTTCTTTGGTGGCTTTGACATTTTTGGCCGAAACCAAGCGCGACAGCTGCCCGATCCGGATCGGCAAGCCCTCAAACCGTTCGACAAAATTGAGAAAATGCTGGCGTACCAGAAGGGTTGTCGGCGCTACAATCGCCACCTGATGTCCGGCCATCACCGCAAGGAATGCGGCCCTGAGAGCAACCTCGGTTTTGCCAAAGCCAACATCGCCGCATATCAACCTGTCCATCGGACGGCCAGAGGCCAAATCACGCGCCACATCACCAATAGACCGCAATTGGTCGTCGGTTTCAGTAAAGGGAAAACGCGCGCAAAATTCGTCGTAAATGCCCTCGGGGCGTGTGATACGGTTGCCCTCGCGCATTTCGCGCTGTGCGGCAAGCTTGATTAAGCCATCCGCCATAATGCGGATGCGTTCTTTGGCTTTGGCTTTTCGTGCCTGCCACGCTACGCCGCCGAGCTTATCAAGCTGGGCTGTTGCGTCTTCGTTTCCAAAGCGCGATAGCACTTCGATGTTTTCGACCGGGACAAATAATTTGTCGCCGCCATAATATGTGATCAAAAGGCAATCGTGTGCAGCGTTTGTTACCTTAACAGTCTCTAAGCCTTCAAAACGGCCGATCCCGTGGCTGGCATGTACCACCAAATCACCGGGGCCAAGCGAGGAGGCTTCGCGCAAGAAATTATCAGCGCGTTTACTGCGGCGCGATTTGCGAACCAAGCGGTCGCCCAGTACATCTTGCTCGGAAATAACAGCTAAGTCTTTGGTTTCGAAACCGCTTTCCAGTGGCAGTACTGTGACGGAAATAATATTTTTATTCGCCGTTCGAATATCTGCCCAGCTTTCGGATATGCCAACAGGTGCCAGACCGTGATCTTCTAGCACGCCTTTCATACGCTCGGCAGCACCGGCAGAATAACTTGCGAACACAACGCGCTTGCCTGCGGCCCTAAGCGCGCTAACGTGATCGCGCACCGCGTCGTAAACGTTGATTTCCTTATTGTTGCGCTCAGGCCCGAAGTTGCGACCTTGTTTGGCCCCAAAGCTGATCACGCCCAGCGTGGGCGGTTCCTCGAACGGCGACAGCCTACGCGCATTCAGGGTCTCAAGCAGTGTATCCCATTCAGCTTTGGTGACATAGAGGCTGCTCACGGGTACAGGTTTGTAGGGCGGTGTGTCGCTGTTGCGGATTTTTTTAGCGATTTCCAGCGCTTCATGACGCGCGTTATAATAATCACCGATGGCCTTTAGCCGTTCACCCGCAGCCTCAGCGGCTTGGTGATCAAGCGAAAGTAGCGGGTTTTCCAGATAGTCAAACAGTGTCGCTAAGCGCTCGTGGAAAAACGGCAGCCAATGCTCGGCCCCTTGATGCTTGCGGCCTTCGCTAATGGCTTCATACAGGAGGTCGTTGGCTTTAGCCGGGCCGAAGGTCGCGACATAAGCACGCCGAAACCGTTTGATGGCTTGCTCTGATAGTGAAAACTCAGACGCAGGTTTTAGGTGCAAATGCTTGGCCGTGCCCTTGGTGCGCTGATCTAGTGGGTCAAAGCGGCGGATGGTATCCAGTTCGTCACCGAAGAAATCCAGCCGCAGGGGCTGTTTGTGGCCGGGCGGAAAAATATCCATCAGGCCGCCGCGCACGGCAAATTCGCCGGGTTCCAGCACTTGGCCTGAGCGTGTGTAACCGTTCGAGGCCAAGAAATCCGTCAGGCTTGCCATATCAACGCTGTCGCCGGGTACGGCGCTAAAGGTGGCGTCTTTAATGGCGGCGCGCGGGGCAACGCGCTGCAAGGCGGCGTTGACGGTGGTCAGCACAATACGCGGCGCGCCGAGGTTTTGCCGAGCAAGCGTGGACAGTGCCGCCATGCGCTGCGCCACGATATCCGCCTGCGGGCTAACGCGGTCGTAGGGCAGGCAGTCCCATGCGGGCAGGGTGATCACCTCTAGGTCTGGTGCGAAGAAGCGTACGGCGCTTGCAAGTGCGGCTAGCCGTCCATCATCGCTGGCAATATGGAGTAGTGGCCGCTTGCCGTCCGCAAACGCGCGCGCAGCAGCGTCAGCCAGCAGCATAGCGTCAAAGCCAGACGGCACACCGCCCGCGACCAGTTGCAGCTCTTCCTGTACAAAATCGGTGAGGGTCATAGCGCGGTATTCCCCCAAAGCGAGCCATCGCAGCCGCGGGGTGCAACCCTCAGAGCAAAGTCATCACTCGATACACCTTTATCGTAACCCCAGACACCTTTATCGCAACCCCAGACACCAAGGTCGTCACTCGATACACTTTCGTCGTCACCCCAAACACCAAGGTCGTCACCCCGGATTTGATCCGGGGTCAATGCCGCCGCCTGCACTGCGTTTCCAGCTGGATACCGGCCTTCGCCGGTATGACGAGAAGGGCCGGTATGACGAATGGGATCGGTATGACGGGCGGTGCAGCAAGCAACACCGTTACCCGCGACGCCAATATCGTTACCCCGGCCAGCGAGATCCTCCTTCTGGCCAGCGAGACTGTCACCCCGGACTTGATCCGGGGTCCATGCCGCCGCCTGCACTGCGTTTGCACAGGGGTGTTGTCTGTTATTTTTTTGTTTCACTTTTATAAATGCCTTGGTGCCAGCATGTGGTCATGCAGGATACGTATAACTTCAATGCCGTAGGGTGATAAGCGGTAATAAACCATATGGCGCATTACTGGGTATTTCCGGTATCCTTCGCGGATATGGTCACAGCCAGTTCCCGCCCTTGGGTTTTTAGCTAAAAGTGCAAAAGCGGCGCTTAAATCATCGATGTAACGCTCTGTCTGATGTGGCCCCCACTGCGCTAGAGAATAGAGCCAAACCGCTTCCATATCTTCGGCAGCTTTGGGTGTGAGCCGGTATTCAGCTCTATTTTGTGCCATATTTTGCAGCCATTTTTTGTTTGAAACTCGCGCTATTGAAGGGCTGCGGCTCGCCGCTTTCTTCCCCTTCGATCAAGGCTGCACGAATGGCGTCAATATCAGCTTTACTGGCTTGGTCGCGGCGGATTAAGTCCCGGATATATTCGCTGTCATTGGTGAACTCCCCCGCTGCAATCTGGGCCTTTATCCAGTCGTCTTGCCGAGTGGTGACTGTGATGGTTTTGCGGGTTGTGGTCATGAGTATATCCTTGCAATGCTATAATTCATCATACTATTGATGCGCTATAGTGATCAATACAAATTTTCCGCAGCGACTATTTCGCCTTGAGAACCATGAAGTCGAGCTTTTGCAGCCGCTTCATCATTGGGCCTTGAAATGTCTCAGGCACGCCTTCGCCTTTGGTGATCCAAGCCAATATTTCATGGTCTTGTTCTTCATATAGGCGCTCGAACCACAGACAGTCGTCTTCTGTGAAATCTTTGCCATTGGCCTCGACAAAATTACCGAAGATCAGGTCCAGCTCTTTTATACCCCGGTGCCACGAGCGAAATAACAAGCGTCGCTGTCGATTTTCTAAGTCTATATCTTTGTGAGGATCATAAGTAAGATCAAGATTGGGATCGGTCATAATATGGTGTCCAAAAACAGAGAGACATTAGCCCCATTGGCGAGCGCGTCACCATAAGCTATGGTCCGGTTTCGATAAAGCGAAACTTTGTCACACTGTGACACCAGACAAACAGGATTTTGGGCTTATGCGCCCCGACGTGCTTAACGAATATTTCAAGGATATCAGTGGTTTACCGGGAATTGGTAAGCGCACAAAGCTGGCTGTAGAGCGTTTGGCGGGCGCACGCACACGAGATTTACTGTTTCATTTGCCTGTAAGCCTTATTGACCGCCGGTTTCGACCCAAAATAAAGGATGCCCCCGCGCACACGATTGTCACGCTTGTTGTCACAATCGGACAGCATCAGCCAAATGCCAATAAACGTATGCCTTACAGGGTGTTAGCGTCTGATAGCACCGGCGAACTGTCACTCGTGTTTTTTCATGCACGCCCCGATTATTTGCTAAAAATGTTACCAGAAGGCGAAAAGCGCATCATTAGTGGTCGGCTGGAACATTATCAGGACCGGGCGCAAATTACCCACCCGGATTATATGGTTGATCCGGCAAATCCCGGCGATATGCCCGATCTGGAAACGGTTTATCCGCTTACCGCCGGGCTGTCGGGGAAAATGCTTCGAAAGGCCATCCACGCAGGGTTAGAGCGTGTTCCTGCCTTGCCAGAATGGCATGATAAGGCATTGATGGCGCGTGAAGGTTGGCCGGATTTTCTAACCGCGCTCAAAACCCAACATAACCCCGAAAGCGCCGAGGATTTAGCCCCTTCCAGTCTAGCAAGGCGGCGGCTGGCGTGCGACGAACTCTTGGCCACCCAGCTAGCACTGGCGATCGTTCGAGAGCGTACGCGAAGAAAGCGCGGTAGAGCTTTGAAAGTAAACGGTAAAATACGTAACAAGCTGCTCGAATTATTGCCATATCAGCTAACCGGTGATCAGCAAACCGCCCTTAAAGACGTGACCGCTGATCTTGAGAATGAACGCGCAATGCTGCGCTTGATGCAGGGCGATGTTGGCAGCGGCAAGACCGTTGTCGCGCTGCTCGCAATGGCGTCTGCCGTCGAAGCCGGGGTGCAGTGCGCACTGCTCGCCCCGACGGAAATTCTCGCAAATCAGCACCTCGCCACCATTCGCCCGCTGGCCGAGGCCGCAGGTATGAAGGTGGCGCTGCTGACGGGCCGCAACAAAGGCAAAGCGCGCGCGGGGCTGCTTGAAACCCTTGCTGACGGCGGGATTGATATATTGATCGGCACCCATGCCTTGATCCAAGAAGACGTGGTTTTCAAGGATTTAGGCTTTGCAATTATCGACGAACAGCACCGGTTTGGGGTCAAGCAACGGCTTGCGCTGGCAGCGAAAGGCCAATACGGAATAGACGTTCTGGGCATGACAGCAACTCCGATCCCGCGCACCCTAACGCTTACCGCCTACGGTGATATGGATGTCTCGCTGATCCGTGAAAAACCGCCGGGTCGCAAGCCTGTGGATACCCGCGTGGTATCCCTCGACCGCCTCGCAGACGTGGCAAACGGCGTGCAGCGCGCGGTTAATTCAGGCGCGCGCGTTTACTGGGTTTGCCCTTTGGTCGAGGAAAGCGAGCTGCTGGATTTAGCGGCCGCAGACGAGCGCTATGCTAGTCTGAAAGCCATGTTCCCCGGCAAAATCGGCTTGGTAAACGGCAAGATGAAATCAGCCGACAAAGACGCGGTGATGCAGCGTTTCCAAGCAGGCGAGATCAGTGTTTTGGTCTCCACCACCGTGATTGAAGTGGGCGTCGATGTGCCCGAAGCGACCGTGATGGTGATCGAACACGCCGAGCGTTTTGGCCTGTCGCAACTGCACCAATTGCGAGGCCGAGTAGGGCGGGGGGCTGATAAATCCAGATGTATCCTGCTGCGCGCCGCCGAAATTGGCGAGGTCGCCCGCGACCGGCTGAAGATTATGCGCGAAACCGAGGACGGCTTCTTGATCGCGGAAGAAGACCTACGGCTGCGCGGCAGCGGTGAAATCCTCGGCACGCGCCAAAGCGGCCTGCCGGAACTGAAAATGGTTGATTTCACCGCGCACGCTGACCTGATAGAGCTCGCCCGCGACGACGCCCGGCTGATCATCGCACGCGATCCCGAACTAGAAGGCAAACGCGCCGAAGCGCTTAGGACGCTACTATACCTATTCAACCGCGACGAAGGCGTACGCCTGATGCAATCGGGTTAAGCTGTTTTTCAGTAACATAATCAAGGCCATTGACTTTTTTGCGCGTTACTATACAACCCCGACATGTACTAAATATATGAGGCAATGATGTTCTTTTTTAACGCATTTCGCCCTCCGCATCAGGAGGCTTTACCGCACCAGCGGTAATCTAGCCCGCTCGGACCAGACGGTTTGAGCCACCTTTTGTGCTGCCTGATTTTATTCGGCAGTTGGTACGGAATTATCATCATGTATGTACGATTTATATCGTCGCTGCGCTCTAGCGTGCGCGGCGTGAATGAGGGCATTTTTAGATGCGCTTATGAATGTCGGGATTGTGACCTAACACCAAACTACTTGCGTCGAGAAATTCAGATAGAGATCGAATGGTTTCACCAGCATTTACCAGTGCCCGAAGATACGGCATTTAACTATAACTCGCGTAAACGCATCGTCTTATGCTGGTTCAAGAGTGACGCTGAAGAAGTAATATCTCATGCGTTTACATTGCGTGCGTGGCTTATTGAATGTGGTCATAGCATCAAGGTAGTGGGCACTCGCCAGCCTGGTGTCATCTGTTATTCCGATGCGTTTCAAATAGTTGCTCGGCCGCTTGCAGCTACGCCCACTAGTTGGGGCTAGTGGTTCCAGCTAGGCCAACGATATTGTTCAATTGACTAATTCTGTGCCGCGCTATTTCATGTAACAAGCTCTGATCAAACAGGAATTACAAGTATGGCGTGGGACAAAGAATTAGCGGAAAAGGCCAAGCGCGAGGCGTTGGCCGAGCAAATGGGCGGTGCGGATAAGCTTGCGCGTCAGCACGGGCGCGGCAAAATGGATGCGCGCCAGCGGCTGTCCGCCATGGCCGACAAGGGCAGTTTTCGCGAGATCGGCAAGCTGGCTGGCAAGGCCAGTTACGGGGCCGATGGCGAGATTGAAGGCTTTACGCCCGCCAATTTCCTGTTTGGCAAAGCCAAGGTTTCGGGGCGACATACGGTGCTGGCGGCGGATGATTTTACCGTGCGCGGCGGGGCCGCAGACGCGGCGATCTGGCGCAAATCCATGCTGGCTGAACAAATGGCGCACGAGTGGCAATTGCCGATCATCCGGTTGATTGACGGAACCGGCGGCGGCGGCTCGGTCAAAATGCTTGAGGACATGGGGCTAACCTATGTGCCCTACCTGCCGGGCTGGGAACATGTGGTTAAAAATCTGGAGAGCGTGCCGGTGGTATCCTTGGCGCTGGGGTCGGTCGCGGGGCTGGGTGCTGCGCGGGTGGTGGCCAGCCACTATAGTGTGATGGTCAAGGGATTGTCCCATATGTTCACCGCTGGCCCTGCGGTGGTGGCAGCGATTGGCGAAACCCACGACAAAGAAAGTTTGGGCGGCGCGGCGCTGCACACCCGCACGGGCGCGGTTGATGATATGGTCAATTCTGAGGCCGAAGCCTTTGAGGCCGCGCGCAAATTTCTGTCGTATCTGCCAAATGCGGTTGGCAAGCCTGCGCCGAGGCTAACACCCACTGATAAGGTTAGCCGCCGTGATAAATCGCTGTTATCCGCCGTGCCGGAAAATCGCCGCGCGGCCTACAGTATGCGAAAAATCCTCACGAGCGTTTTTGATAAATCAAGCGTGTTTGAAATGGGGAGCCGCTGGGGGCAATCGGCCATTACCGCATTCGCACGGCTTGACGGCTGGCCGGTGGCGGTGTTGGCGTCGGACCCCTCCTTTATGGGCGGAAGCTGGTCGGCAGATGCTTCTCAAAAGATCGAACGCTTTGTGAAATTGGCGAACACTTTTAGCCTGCCTGTTGTCCATATGGTTGATAATCCTGGCTTTATGATCGGCTTGGAGGCAGAAAAAGCCGCCACCATCCGCCACGGTGTTACGGCGCTGAACGGCATTTACACGTCCAAAGTGCCGTGGGCGACGGTGATTGTGCGCAAGGCCTACGGTGTGGCTGGCGCCGCCATGAGCGACCATACCAAGTTCCAATACCGCTTTGCGTGGCCGTCTGGTGATTGGGGCAGCTTGCCCTTGGAGGGCGGCATTGAGGTGGCCTATAAAGCCGAGCTGGAAGCCGCTGAAGACCCTAAAGCGCATCTGGAGGCCATTCGTACGCGTTTAGACAAGGTCCGCAGCCCGTTCCGCACCGCAGAGGCGTTTTTGGTGGAAGACATCATCGACCCAAGAGAGACAAGGCCGCTGCTGTGTGAATTTGCCGAACTGGCTTATGATCATCTGAACGGAACTTAATAGCTTAATGCAGAGTTGATTTCTGCCATGTGTCGATTTTCACCATTAGTTTTTGATCGGCATCCTGTATTTCGCGTTCAAAATGTTCGTCGAAATCCTTCTTCGCGTTTTTGGCTTTTTCTACGCGGTCTTGGAATTCTTTAATTTCGGACATTAGTGCGTTATATTCTTGCTTGAAGCGGTCCCCTTCAGGCTGATCAAAAACATTTGTTTTAGCGTGGTCTTCAAGCATTTGTTCGCGTGTGCGAAGGCCTTCAGCCAATTTGTGTAGAAATTTAGACATGCCATTCTCCTCTTTTTTCCACTAAGGAAAACTAATGGAAAAAGGGGTGTCTGCGTTTGACCCTAATCAAATGGGGTTAAATCGCCTGTTCATAAACTCGGTATGTTTTGTAAACCTTGCAGCCGATCTCGTTGAGGATTGAGTTCATGCCGTCATTGTCTTCTAATATCCAGCCGAGCTCGCCAAAATAGGCGCCGCGTTCTACGACATTATCTTTGGACACATCGATCATCCACATGGCCATAGCAGCGCCTAGCGGCTTTTTCTGGAAGCGTTTGCGTACGCCCATCAGAGGGACGCGGCAACGGTCTTCACGACCATTGAACATGCGCCACAATAGTTTGATAAGCTTAATCGGGCCTAAACTGCCTTCCAAATCACGCAATTTGTGGTTTACATCTGGCACTGTCAGCATGAAGGCAACGGGCTCGCCGTCATATTCGCACAGGTAAGTGCGGTGCGGCTTTACGATCGGCTTTAGGGCCTTGGCGGCGTGTCTGGTCTCTTTCTCCGTGAAACGCACATAGCCCCAATTTTCGCACCATGCTTCATTGTAAATATCTAAAATAGTTGCCAATTCTTCATCGAATTTTTTCATGTTGATCGGGCGGATTGATACACGGGCATTCTTTTTCGCCATTCCAACGATGCGCTTGGCGCGGTCAGGCATGGGGTTGGTGATATCCAGCTCGTAGGCGTACATGTCTTTGGCTTTCTTGAAGCCTTCCGATTGCAACCAGCCATCATATTCGGGCCTGCCGTGTCCCATCATAATGCAGGGCGGTGTATCAAAGCCGTCGATCAGGGTGCCAACTTCTTCAGCAGAGTTAAACGACCATGGCCCTTGCATGCGTTTCATGCCGCGCTCCTTGAGCCACGCTTTAGCGGTTTTTAAAAGTGCGGCCCCTGTTTCGGCATCACAGACTTCAAAAAAGCCAAAATGACCAAGGTTCGGCCCCCATTTTTCCTGTGCCAGTGCATCAATTTGTGCGCTGATACGTCCGACAAGCTTACCACCGCGCTCAGCGACCCACATGGCAACTTCGGCATGTTCAAAATAAGGGTTTTTATCAGGGTGTAGGACATCCATACGCTCAAGCAGTAATGGCTGAACCCAGTGTGGATCGTTTTTATAAACTTCGCGTGTGACATTAACAAACCGTTTGATGTCGGCCTTGCCATTCACTTGACTGATTTTCAATTCGCCCACGCGGGTTACTCCTTTACGGTCAATACTGATTATGTGGATAGCCGACCCAGCAGAATTTGCAATGTTTTTGCAGTGCTTCTTTTGGAAAACTATTTTCGGAGGGCAACGCCCAGTGGTCCAAGAGCAGCGGCATCCTCTTTAGATAAGCCGTAGCGAACCAATAAGGCCAGCATGAGGAATAAGGCACTAAGGGCAATGATAATGCCCATTGGGGTCGGCCAGTGTGTGCTGGCGGGGATCAAAGCCGTTATGCCTGCGGTAAGCACCAGCGCGGTTACAAGAGGTCGCACCAAATGCCGATCATAAGGCGATAGCTTATAGAAAAACATAGATTGCAGCAGCGAAATCAAAGCTGTGACATTCAGTCCAATAGCCGCGGCAACTGCAGCGCCTGTTACGCTGTAAAGCGGAATCAGGTAAAAGCCGAGCGCTACAAGGACGGCAAAGCCGATAGCGCTATTGATGGCGGGCAAATATTTATGGCCTAAGCTTTCAATGATTGCAGTCGCTGGGCCGGTTGCGGCCTCAAAAATGCGTCCGATACATAAGATGGCAATTGCGGCATTGGCTGCGGCAAATTCTGGTTTCATGGCGGCGAGTATATCATGGCGTGCAAGAATAACAGCAGCCCCAAACGGAAGGGCAATGCACAAGGAAAGCCGCGTGGCAAAAGCATACATTTCATGTAAGGCGCGGTGATCACCAAAACCATCGCGTTCTGCGGCAAGCGGGGCTATGACATATTCAAATGTAAGGCGAACGGCTTGTAGTGCGCTGGCGATCTTACGCGCGACAGCATAAAACCCGCTTGCAGCCGCCCCTGCGGCACCGGGCAACATAAAATTAAGGAACATCACAGGGAATTCGCTAAAGAGCATTTTACTGATATTGGCTGGCATCACAGAAACACCATAATGCAGCAATTCACGCGCGATAGGCCCACCGAGCGGCGCACGCCAGACGTTTGAAATATTGTAAAACTGGGATACCAGCCGCAGTGCAAGTGCCGCCGATAAGATCACGCTAATCAAGTGCGCAACAAACAGGCCGTATGTCAGCATGCCAGCCGCAGCAAAAAGAGTAGCCGCGACCAAGCGCAGGCCTTGCTCGTAAAAGATACGCACTTTGATTTCAGGGCCAAAGGTGCGGCGAGCCCGAATTGCGGCGGTGCCAACTTCTACCATCGTCCAGAAGGGCAGAACCCAAACGTAAATTTGAATGACGGTGACGAGGCGTTCTGCGTCTGCCTCTGCAGCGTGGATCAGAGGGGCGAGCCACGGTGCGGCAATGGTGCCAGCAAGGGCAAATGCACAGCCCACTAGAAAACTGAGCTTTAAAGCAAACCCGGTGATTTTGTCTGCATCCTCTGCTGAGGCACGCGGGACATAACGCTGCATTGCGGTGGTCATGGCCACATCAGTGAGGGCCGTAGAAACCTTTATATAAGCCCATAGTGCGGCAAATAACCCAAATGTAGCCGTACCGTACATCCAGGTGAAGGCGATCATTGAGGCGGCTTCAATCAAGGCGCCTAAACGACCAATGAAAGCGAAGCCCGCACCGCCTGCAACGCGGGCGCGGTGGCCATCTGGTTCGTGAATATCATCAGAGGGCGGTTGTTTGGGGTCGGGCTTAGTCATTTTTGCTAGATCTTGCTGGCTTGCCTTCTTCGGTATTGAAAATCACCGCATATCCTAACAATAGGAACAAAAAGAAGGGCGACCAAGCAGCCAAAAAGGGCGGGGCTGCACCAAATTCTCCCATTGCCAGCATGAAGTTATCAGCAACGAAAAAGCTAAATCCTAGCGCCATGCCAATGAAAACACGCAACACCAAACTGCCTGCCCGGTGGACGCCAAAGGCGGCAACGGCGGCCAAGATAGGCATTAAAAGTGTGGCTGCAGGCCCGGCAATTTTCTGGAGGAAACTTGCCATTAGGCGCTGGGTTGGGATGCCCTCTTTTTCAAGCTTTTGCATCACGCGCCAAAGTTCAATCATTGAGACATGATTGGGCTTTACTGAAAGTGCTGTAAAGCGTTCAGGCCGGGTCGGTATATCCCAGTCTTGCACGGCCTTGATAGTAAGCTCGTGCGTTCGGGTATCAAAGCGCCTAGCCTCATGAAGTGTCCAGCGCCCATTTTGATACCAAGCAAAATCGGCTTTGATCATGGCTGTCAGACGCTTTTTGTCGTCGCGCTCATAAATAGAGACTTTATCAAGAACAATACGTTTGCCAGACCGGCTGACAGATTCAACCAATATGACCAGATTGTCTTCTTTGATCCAGATACGCCCAGCCAAGGCAGTGTTGGGCGGCAAATCAACCGCATAGTCATTTTCTTGCCAATACTCCAAGGCTGCATTGCCTTTAACAACAATGGTTTCGTTAAAGATAAAATGGCCGGTCGCAATCAAAAAAGAAGCAAGACCAAGAGGAAGTAGAATCCGGTGCGCCGATAATCCGGCGGCCTTCATGATCACAACTTCGCTATGCTGATTAAGTGTCGCGAGCGTTAGCAAGGACGCAAGAAGCGCAGCAAACGGCGTAAATTGTGAAATCAGCTGAGGCGCGCGCATGCTGACATAGGATAAGATAGACACCCATGAGGCCCCTTCTGGCTTCATAATGTCATCGGATGCTCCTAGCAGATCAAGGAACTGCAGTACGGCTGTTAGCCCGATGAGGATGCCTGCAAAGCGGCTGAGGTGCATCTGAGCCAAATAACGCGCCAATGTGCCAGAGGGTATAATCATGCGGCGAAGGGAACGTAAAATCATCAGTCAGTTACTCCGATGATACGCTTGATCAACCGCCGCCCGGGTGCGCTAACGGCAGACCAGAAGCTGTTGATCAAGGACAGTGGTTCACCGCCTGCTTTGAAGGCTGCGATGCGGAAAAAGAAAAAGCTTAGGCCAGCGAAACCCGCATAAAGTAACCAGATACTTAGATAGGGCGAGGCCCCGTTTTGAACGGCGGTTTCCATCCCTTCCATAAATTCATTATAGACAATCAAGAGCGAGAGCCCAATTGCGATCCCTGAACCACGTCCCGTTCGTTTGTTGGTTATCCCCATGGCGACCGCGAGATACGGTAGGATGAAGAAACTAAGGCTATGCATGATGCGCCAATGAAAATTTCCGTTTAGCGCGGCTCTTAGTTTGCTTGAGTTTTCAGGATTGTTACGCTCTCGGTAGAGCTCAGGTAGGGTCATTTCACGTTCTTCGCCGCCGCGTGAACGGAAATCTTCGCGCGCAGGAAGCTTGATCTTCATGTCTTGACGCTCAAAGTTGAGAACCCTTGGCTTGTCTTGCTTTTCGTTCAAGTCAACAATGACGCCGTTATATAGCCTCAATAAAATAGTTTGCTCGTCTTCGGTCGCAAAAAAACCTCCGCGTTCTGCGGTAACGGCAATGCTGCCGTTTTTGTCTTTGCGTTCCATGAAAATACCGCGCAGTTCTGCCCCTTTTTGATGAGATTCGTCCACTAGAATAGTGATATCATCACCAAATTCGACAAATTCACCAACGCGGATACTGGCCCCAAGTGCGCCGCTTCGTAAATCAAAGACCAACGTCCGGTAGGTATAAATACTGTGTGGCTGAACCCACCCTACAAGCAGAATATTGATTGTGGCCAGCAACAGAGCAAGCGCCATCAAGGGGCGCATCATGCGCGGCAGGCCGATCCCGGCGGTACACATTGCGTCATATTCACTGGACAAGGAAAGTTTACGAAAGGCAAGTAATACACCCAGCAAAAGTCCTATGGGTAAGGCGAGCCCCATATAGTTGGGCACCATATTTGCCAGCATTTTAAAAACGACGTTGGCTGGCCCACCTTGATTGACCACAAAGTCGAACAGTCGCAGCATTTTCTCAAGAATAAGCAACAGCGCGGCCAGCCCTAATGTGGTCAAAAGAGGCATGGTAACTTGTTTTAAAATATAGCGATCTATTCGATTAAACATAGGTTGGCGCTACACCGGTTTCAGGAAACTTTCAAGCTTGATTTAATGGACTGTGCAGTAGAGGACAGCAGTTTGACACATAAATCTTGGCAAAAGCATGTTGTGTTCTGCCTTAATTGAGGCCATATGGAACATAATTTTGCCACCATCCAACAGCATTTGCTGTAATAAGGCGGATGAGCTTGGAGAGTTTTATGTTTCGACCCGTTGGTTTAGTTTCAAGTGCAGCGGTGGCTTCGACCCTAGCGTTTGCTTTGTGGTCTGACCCGGCCACGGCGGATCCTTTGCTGAACACAGAAGTGCCAACAGCGGATATTTACGATGTATGCGAGGCGGGCCCAGGTGGGGCAGCACTTTATATTCATGTGGAAAATATTCGCTCTGTTGAAGGAAATTTACGGGCGCAGGCCTATAGCGACAACCCAGATGAATTCCTTGAGAAAGGAAAATGGCTTGTGCGCGTTGATGTGCCGGTCAAACTGGTGGGCGAGCAGAGTGTTTGTGTGCAGATGCCAGCTCCGGGGGCATATGCCTTTGTTGTGATGCACGACAGAAATGCAAACGGTAAGGCGGATTTCTTCTCTGAAGGGTTCGGCTTTACCAATAACCCCACATTAGGGCTCGGTGCGCCGGACGCCGAAGATGTTACTTTTGATGTTCCCAAGGGGGTCAGCAAAACCAAGGTTCGGCTTAAATATATTCTTGGCGATGATGCTGAAAAGAAGAAAAAGCGTCGGAAATTGAAGCGCCGTTAAAGAGAGAGCGGCTTTTGGTTGCCTCTATTTGATGCCCTAGAGAGGGCGATCATTGAAGATGTCGCGCGAAACCATTATGTAGGCGCGTAAGACAAGCAGAAATGACTGCTATAAACTTGTAACTTTCTTATGTGCGGAGACCTTCTGGCATGCAGCTGGAAAAGACAGATTTAAAAACTGGGGCAGCGGTACCTTTGGTGGCGATTATTTCTAATCCCCTAAGTACGACAAATGCGAACAGTATGGATGCCGTCCGTAAAGTGGTTAATCAAAGCGCAAATGTTGTTCATTTCGAACTGAACGGAATTGAAACAATCGGTGAGGCGCTTGAACTGTTTAGTCGTGCACAGCCTGCAATGGTTATCATTAACGGTGGTGATGGAACTATCGGTGCGGTTTTGGCATCTATTCTTTATGATAATCCGTTTTCTGTTGTGCCGCCTATTGCATTTCTACCCGGTGGAAAAACCAATATGACAGCTTCCGATTTGGGGTCAAAAGGCAAGCCGATCAAGGTGTTAAAGAAACTTCTCAAGCTAGCTAGGGAAGGGAGAGTTAGCGAAAGTTTAAAGACACGCCACCTAATTGAGATGGATATCGGGGACGGAAAAGGCCCGCGTGTTGGCTTCTTTTTCGGAACGGCAGGCGTTGTGAAAGCCATTTTTTGGTGCCGCGAAAATGCTTATTCTATGGGATTTCCCAATAGTGTTGCGCACCTGATTTCAATTTCAAAACTGGTTTTGGCAGCACTTGGTCTGGGTAAATCAAAGCACTTGTTGGTGTCAGATCCGATGTCTTTGAACATTCCCGGGCATGGCCGTATGGCGGGACAATATTCAGCGGTTGTAACAACAACGCTGGACCGTTTGATACTCGGTATGAAGCCTTATAGCCGCACCTCTGAGCAAACCAATGCCGGAGGTCTGCGCTTTGCTGCGGTTGAGGCAGGTAGCCGCAAGTTTATTCGTGCGATTTGGGCTATGGTTATTGGCCGCTTTGGAAAGAAAACTATCCATGGGTCACATGTGCGTACCGGAAATGAGGTTCGGATTGAAGGGACAGACCCCGTGACGTTAGACGGTGAGATTTACCACCCTATCGCGGGGACCCCTGTTGTGTTGCGCGGAGACAAAGCGTTGTCTTTTGTCTCGCTTTAGGGGGTGATATGCACTCAGAGCTTGATCAAAAATTGGGGGCCTTTATCCGCAGTGAATGGGACCGGGATGTCCCTAGTGAGGTAACGGCAGCTGCCAGTGAGATCGCCGCACACTACGGTGACAGTGTGATGGGCGTGCTTTTTTATGGGTCCTGTCTGCGCACTGGTGAAATTGTTGATAAAATCCTCGATTTTTATGTGATCGTAGAGACATATCAAAGCGCCTATAAAGGAGCTCTATTGGCAATCGCCAATAAAATTTTACCGCCGAATGTTTTTTACCATGAAATGGATGTGAATGGCGTCACCGTCCGGTCTAAATATGCGGTTCTTTCTGTTGATGATTTAGCGTTTCGAACCAGTCGAAAGTGCCTCAATGTTTCCGTTTGGGCTCGCTTTTGCCAACCGTGCATGTTGCTACTGCCGCGCGATGATCTAGCTTTTGCAGCCATTCACAGTTCAGTTGTACAAGCCGTGAAAACAATGCTTTTAAACTTGCTGGACCTAAAGCCATTTGCCACCAACAGTCGGGATCTTTGGGTTGAAGCGTTTGGGCAAACTTATGCAGCCGAACTGCGCTCTGAGCGCGGTGGTAAAGGGCTTGAAATTTATCTTTTAGATCAAGAACGCTACGATCAATTAACTCCGATTGCTTTGGCTGCGATGGGGGTGTCAAAAGCGGTTGAACAACAGCACCATCAGCCATCAAGGGTAAGCAGTTGGAAGCCAAAATTATATTGGTGGGCGCGGAGAGTGAACGGAAAAATTGTTAGTTTTCTGAGGCTTATAAAGGCAACGACCACGTTTGATGGCGGCATTGATTATATCGCCTGGAAAATAAGACGGCATTCAGGCGTTGAGGTGGACGTCACCAATTGGATGAGAAAATGGCCCGTGATCGCTGGTATCACACTGTTCTGGAAGCTCCGGAAAAGAGGCGCATTTAAATAGCGCACCAATTCTCTCTCTAAATCTTAAATAAATTAGGGGTTTAAAGTCAGCCCTACTTTTTCAGCAGTCGTGATAAAGCGCTTGATGATCTCGTTAATCTGATCACTGGTATGCTGGGCGCAAACGCTGACCCGCATCAGAAACATACCCGCAGGGGTAGCAGGCGGCGCAGCCATGTTGACATAGACACCTTCCATCAACAGCTGTTCCCAAAATTTTGTTCCCATCATTGGATCGGGTAAATGCACAGCGATGATCGGGCTTTCAGCCGTTTCAGTGCAAAGATTGAAACCAGCTTTTTTTAAGCCTGCATGTAAACTACGGGCATTTTCCCACAGATGGGCACGGCGGTTCCCACTTCGGCTTATGGCTTTAATCGCAGCGGTGGCCGAAGCAACAACACTTGGGGGTAGGCTGGCCGTGAAAATATAAGGGCGGCTAACATACCGTAGTACATCAAATTTAGGATGATTTGAAACGGCAAAGCCTCCGACGGTTCCAACCGACTTTGAAAAAGTGCCAACAAAGAAATCAACCAGATGCTCAACATCAAGCTCTTCAGCGATGCCCCGTCCTTTTTCTCCGCAAAATCCCATTGAGTGTGCTTCGTCTACTAGTGTCATGCAGCCGTATTTTTTGCCGACTTCAAGCAGTTCTTTCAAAGGGGCAGCATCACCGAGCATGGAATACATGCCTTCAACAACCAAAAGCTTATTGGCCCCTTCAGGGATGCGTTTGAGGCGCTTTTCCATATGAGCAACGTCATTATGCTTGAAACGAACAATCGTCGCGTTGCTCATGGTGCAGCCGTCATAAATAGATGCATGGCTGTCGGCGTCGATGATAATATAATCATCCTTGCCGCCAAGCGCTGAAATAAGCCCCAAATTCGCTTGATAGCCTGTGGAAAAGACCATGCAGTGGTCCATACCGTAAAAGTCGGCAATGGTCGCCTCTAGCGCTTTGTGGCCTCCATATGTGCCGTTCAGTACGCGTGACCCAGTGGTTCCGGTTCCGAATTTATCAAGCGCATCTTTTGCAGCCTTGATCGCCTCTTGATTAAAGGTCATGCCCATATAATTGTTGGTGCCAGCAAGAATAGTGTGCCGACCGCCAATCATGGCTTCAGTTTCAGAAATGATTTCGTCCATCACAACTGTAAAAGGATCAGCCTTTGTAAAGGGTAACGAATCGCGCAGCGCCGTTGTCGCATCAAATTTATCTAGTAAATCCATGGTGTTATCAGCCCTAAAAGAAAGAGTGCCCTGTAAGAATGTTATTCTGAGGCTAAGATTTTTTCAACAGCATCAACAACCTGCTGGATGGTTTCCATGTCTGGCAAAAGATTGAGCGGCAGCAGAATGTCAAACTCGTCCTCAATATCGGCGACTAAATCCATGACTGTTAGGCTATCAAGTTCAAGATCAACCGCGAAGGTTGTTTCAGGTCCCAACGCAATGTTCTTTTTGTTCAAAGGAGTGATGAGCGCGCAAATGGTCTCAAATGTCTGGGCGTTCGCCATAATGTCTGCCTACCTACTATCGTGTCATAGAATGAATGTTGTTATCTGACCTTATACCGAGATGTTCGCTATCATAATAGCCCGTTTTTTCGGTACCAGTCCGTTGTATCCTTTAATCCAGCAATAAGATCAAATTGTGGCGACCAATTTGGTAGGTTTGGGCGTCGCCTTAGCCTGACTGTCCAGTCACTGTGACAAAGATAGCGCGCTGTTGATAGTGTTAGCATAGCAGGGCGATTGATTGCGCGGGCAACCATGCCATTGATGGCTCCGATTGTCCCGATGGCCCAAAAGGGCAGTGAAAAAGTTTTTACCGTTTTGTTTTTGCGCCCGAGCATGGCTGCCGCTACATCTTCTATCGTATAGCCGCCGGCTTTACCGTCATCAATCTCGAGAATTTGGGAGGCATGTTTATTTTCCAGAAGGGCGGTGAGAGCACCTGCAAGGTCTTGGGCATGGATCATGGAAAATCTGTTTTTGGTGCTGCCGGGGGCAGGCAAAATTCCAAATTTACTGGCTTTTAAGAGCTTGAGGATTTCTTTGTCGCCGGGACCGTAAATGGCAGGAGGCCGGACAACTGTCCAATCAAAGGACCATTTGCGTGCAGTTAACAGCAGCTCGGATGCTGCTTTGCTAGCACCGTAATGAGACAAAAGAGGTTCGCGTGCAGCAAGGCTGGAAATATGAAGCACATGCTGGAGATTAGCGTTGGACGCTGCCTTGAAGACATTTTTGGTTGCCGCGACATTAACATCAAAAAAGCCATCACGATTAACGGATTTCGTTAATCCTGCGATATTGACTAAGGTATCCGCATCCGCACACAACCGTACGAGGCTATCCATATCAGTTAAGGAGCCTTCAATCCATTTGACATTGTTGCGCTCGGTTTGTGGGCGGCGGGTTAAGGCTTGAACTTTATGACCTGCCGCAAGCAGGCTTTCAATCACATGATTGCCAAGAAATCCGGTGCCTCCGGTCAGTGCGATACATTGACGAGGTGATGTATTGTTGGATTTTTTTGACATGTTTTTAGCTGGCAAGCGCCTGTAGGCTTCCAGACAGATATTGGCTTCGGGCTTTGGTGCGGCTTAATTTGCCTGATGATGTGCGCGGCAATGCACGCGGTGATACCAAAACAATTAAACAGCCGACGCCTGTGGCCGTTTGCACCTGTTTGCGAAGGTCTTCGACAAGTTTGGCGCGTAGGGATGCCTCTGATGTGCGGCACTGAACCAGCAACATAGGGACTTCTTCAGAATTCTCACCGGGGACAGAAATAGCGGCAACATCCCCTGTTTTAACACCGTCGAGTTGTTCCGCAGCCCATTCAATATCTTGCGGCCAATGGTTTTTCCCATTGACGATTATAATGTCCTTCGCGCGTCCAACGATATAAATATCGCCGTTCTTCAAATATCCCATGTCGCCTGTGTCAAGCCAGCCATCATCACTAAGAACGGCCTGCGTTGTCTCTGGATCATTAAAATATTCCCGCATAACAGATACGCCGCGCAAGAAGATGCGGCCAACGCTTCTATCAGCTAAAACGGTATCGTCTTCGTCGCGGATTTCAATATCATATTCAGGCAGGGGCGTGCCGCAATTGACAACCTCGCGCATTCGGCCCTCTTTAGCGCCAGCCACAAGCAAGTGTCTGTCTCCTGTCAGCGAGGCTTCTTCCACCAAGTCGATTTCGATGCCTTTCCCAACAGATGTAAAACTAACGCCTAAGGTACATTCAGCCATGCCGTAACTCGGAAGAAATGTCTTTTCCGAGAAACCGATACATTCAAAGGTTTCCGTGAACATGCGCAGGACATCAGGGCGGATCATTTCGGCACCAATTCCAGCAACGCGCAGGCTTGACAGGTCAAGGCCTTCCATGGCTGTGCCGCGCATGGCCGCACGGCGCGCACATATATCATAGCCAAACGTGGGGCTGAACGTCAGTGTCGCTTTGGAGCCGCTAACGACCCTAAGCCAACTTAATGGGCGCCGGGCAAATTCTTCGGTTGGGATGAAGTCTACGGAAACTTGACACGCCAGCATGGTCAACAGTGTGCCAACAAGGCCCATATCATGATAAAACGGCAGCCAGGAAACGGCACGGTCTTCATCAATAAGCCGCACGCCATGATATCCCATACCGTGTGTGTTGGCCATCAAGGAACGGTGCGTTACGGCTACGCCGTGCGGAAAACGGGTGCTGCCAGACGAATACTGTAAATAAGCAAGATCATCTGTTGATGGAAGCCTGTGCTCTCCGTCAACATCCGCGGCCATATAATCTTCCATAGAGCCAGTGAAGATTGGGTTCATGCCAACAGTTGCTTCTGTGATGATTTCATCCATGAAGCTAGGTGCCATAATGCCACCAGCATCACAGCTTTCCATTTGCATGCGTAATTGAGAGACATATCCCTCTTTGCCACCAAACGATGTTGGCAAGGGCAGGGGTACAGGCAGAACGCCAGCAAACTGACAGCCAACAAAAAAGCTTACGAAATTTGCACTGGTTTCGGCAATAAGGGCGATCCGGTCGCCCTTTTTGAAGCCAAGCCCGACTATTTTGCGTGCGACAGCTTTGGCGCGCTTGTTGATCTCGGCCCATGTAAGCGAGTCTACAAGATCGCCTTTTGCATTGAAGAAGTTAGGACCTCGTGTGCCCTTTGCGGCATACTCGATCGCTTCAACAAGTGTATCAAAATCCGAATACCGCCGAGGCAGTGTTGGATCAAGTGTAGGTGTCGCTACAATCATCGCGTCCGTTTCAACAACATTTATCCCACGCCACAGTAGCGGGACCTTACAAAAACAACAAGCCCAAGCCTGAAACTATCGTTCAGCTCTGGATAACACTTAACACTTCTTAACCGGGCTGTCCAAAAGGTTAATTTAACTTGAAATAACCTTCATATAGCTGTTCAGTCATTCGATAAAGAGTGCCATATTATTAAGGCTGAATTAGCGTTTGTAGCCTCGGGGCGCAAGCAATTTCTGGCCTTTAGAGTAGCCGAGGCCCCTAAATACTGAGGAATGGCGATATAAGCATGACAGCGTTGACAGGCAAATTTACAGCGAAAGACATCAGGCGCCTCCGCTCTGAAACCCCTGGCTTACCGGGGCGAATTCACTTGGATAACTGCGGATCAGCGCTTGTTCCACGCGCTGTAGTTGATACGCTAGAGGCCCACCTTCGGCTTGAAAGCCTTGTTGGTGGCTATGTGGCACAGGAGCAACAGTCTAAGCGGCTGTCAGAGGTCTACCATTCGGCGGCACGCTTGTTAGGCGGAAAAAACACAGATTATGCGATGGTTGGCAGCGCAGTGGATGGTTGGACTAAGGCTTTTTACAGCGTTCCAATGGCGCCGGGTGACAATATTGTTACCGCCTACACAGAGTATTGCAGCAATTATGTCGCTTTTTTGCAGCGCGTTCGGCGGGACGGGATTGAGATTCGTGTTGCGCGGCCGGGCGCTGACGGGGTGCTAGACCTAGATCATCTTGAAAGCCTAGTAGATGCGCGTACACGCCTTATCAGCGTCACGCATGTGCCGTCGTCTAGCGGGCAGGTTTTGCCTGCGGAAAAGATTGGCGAGATCGCACGCTTGCACGGTATATTGTATCTTTTAGATGCGTGCCAATCTGTCGGGCAGATGCAGGTTAATTTTGACCAAATCGGGTGTGATATGGCAACCGGAACCGGGCGAAAGTTTTTGCGCGGTCCGCGGGGTATCGGATTTCTATACATAAATGAAAAAGCCCGCCGTTTGATTGACCCTGTTGTGTTAACCAACCAAGCAGCCTGTTGGTCAGCGACCGACCGCTATGACCTTCGTACAGATGCAGGCCTCTTTGAAGCGTGGGAGCGTAGCTGTATGAACCAATTAGGATTGGGGGCCGCGTTTGACTATGCCTTGGGTCTGGGCATCGATCAGATAAGCGACAGGGTGTCTAGCCTGAGTGCTTATGTGCGTGCAGGGCTAAAAGAAATCTCTGGTGTGACACCAACGTGCCAGCCAGCGGCATCAGCGGCGATCATCACATTTAATAAAAAAGGGCTCACTGCCTCGGACATAAAGGCTTTGATGGAAAAGCAGGGCATCGCAACGCAGGTGGCAAGTGTTGTGCATACCCGGCTTGATTTAGAGGCGCGCGGTATTGATACGACCGCTCGGGTTTCTCCGCACTATTATAACACCACTGAGGAACTGGATAGCTTCCTCAATGCTTTGGATATGCTGTAAGTGACAAACGGTCGAAAAGATACGGCAAAGAAGACTAAGCCTGTCAGCAAAGCGTATCTGGAGCGTGCTGCGCTGCATTATCTTGGGCGGTTCAATAGTTCTCATGCCAATTTAATGCGGGTCTTAGAGCGAAAAGTGCGGCGCCGAAATGAAGACAATGCCCCGCCGTCCCCTGAGCAACTTGGCTGGATCACTCTGGTGGCTGATCAATGCGTTGCGTACGGCTATGTGGATGATGCGCTATATGCTCGCCAGCGATTTGAAAGCTTGCTTAGGAAGGGCAAGCCTCTGCGGGTTATTAAACAAGACCTTCACTATAAGGGTGTGCCAGACGCTATTGCAGAGGCTGTGATTGCCGAGGCAACGCGTGACCCGGATATGGACCCTGACCTTAAAGCCGCCGCCGCTTATGTTCGCCGCCGTCGTTTCGGTGCATTCCGCAGGGCAGACAAAACGGACGAGCGCAAGATAGAAAAAGAAAAATCAGCCATGATGCGTGCAGGATTTTCTTATCAGATGGTGAAAAACATCATGGCCTCCAGCGAGGATGAACTTCTTAATTTGTTAAGTTAACACCAAACTGTGTCAACGCCGCAGGAGTGTCTAAATCAATAAAAATACCAGGATCCTCTACAGGAACATCACAGACAAGATGCGCTTGACTTTGGATCAAAGACCGCCCGCCTATGTCGCCCGCTATATTTGCAAGATTTTTAAACTGACTACGCCGCCACAAAACGGGGTTCCCGGGCTTTCCATGATTGGTGGGGGTGAATATAGATGGTTTTGAGAATTTGCCGCTTGCTTTGATTAAGGCTCTGTATGTGTTTGCACGGATAAACGGCATATCCCCAAGGCAAATAAGACAGCTGTCAGCCTCTAACGGTAAAGCATGAACACCAGCAGCAAGGCTAGAGCCCATGCCGCTTGCGAAATCAGGGTTATGGACGAGACGGACCTGTTGATTTTTTAGCGCTGCGGCAATCGCATCTGATCGGGCACCAGTGACCACGATAATATGTTGAATGCCCGCAGCCTTCAAGCCAAGAACGCTATGCTCGATCATGGGCTTCCCATCTAGCAACGCCAGCAATTTCGGCTCAGGCCCAAACCGTGAGGATGTCCCCGCAGCCAGCAAAACCGCATGAGTTAAGGTTTCAACACCCGGTGCCTCATTTTTTTTATGCTGCATCAAGCCCTCGCCGTATAGCTGTGATTTCTGCCATGATGGAAACGGCTATTTCTGCAGGAGATTTGGCCCCAATATTTAAGCCAATAGGGCCGTGGATACGCTTTAATGTTTCAGCATTTATACCGCGCTCAGACAGCCGAGACAGGCGTGCAGCATGAGTTTTCCTGCTGCCAAGAGATCCAATGTAAAAGGCTGGACTTGCTAATCCACACAACAGGGCTTCATCGTCGATTTTAGGATCATGGGTCAGCGTGACAAGGGCGCTTGCGTGAACAAGTGGGTGCTTTTTAAAAAACGTATCGGGCCAGTCTTGAATGATGTCAGCCCCATTGAAGGCGCGGGCATCTATAAACAGCCCTCGTGGGTCAATCAGGGTAATGTCAAAGCCGCAACTAGCAGCAAAAGGCACAAGGGCTTGAGCGATATGGACGGCCCCAACGATACATAAAATGGGTTTAGGGTTGAGCATAAGCGTCAGAGATTGCTCTGTTTGTTTGAGAGATACAGCTTGTTTAAGAGACACGGGCGTGTTTTCACAATGAGACTTCGCTGTGAAGGCTGGAGGCTGCCCTGTTTTTGAGAGGGTCAATAAACCTGCTGCCCTGTTTTCGACTGTGGCCAGAGCTTGCTGGATGGTTGCCGCATCATTGGTTTGCATTGAAAATAACTGGATTTCAATCGTGCCGCCACACGCAAGCCCGACTTGCCAAGCGTCTTCACTAGCCACTGTGAACGTTAATAGTTTGGTGTCAGCACTGCCCATCAAGCGCTCTGCCTCAGCAATCACTGCCCCCTCAACGCATCCGCCAGAGACCGAACCCTCGAAATGTCCGGTGTCTTGAATGATCATCAAGCTACCGGCAGGCCGAGGGGCAGACCCCCATGTTTGCGTAACCACAGCAAGCACTGCCGCATGTCCGGTGGCTAGCCATGTATGGAGATGTGTGAGTTCTTTTTGCATGAAATTCCCGATTCTCTAGCCTTGATCGTCAAGGTAGGGTGAACAGGGTAGGGGCCGCAAGAGGAACCTTTGTCTTATTAACTGGCAAATATGTGCTATGATTTGATCCCAGTTTACCTTGATTTGGACGGTTGGGGGAATTACAAACGTCACCAATGCTTAAAAAGAGCCTCAAGGGGTGTTTTATTGGGGCTGAAATTAGAGGGAATGACTATGTCGCTGTTTGCGAATCCGGCAGGAAGAAACTTCCTGGGTAACTCTACCGAATGGTACAAAATGACCATTCTGGGCTTTTTGATCCTAAATCCAATTTTATATTTTTTGATTGATCCGTATGTCGCGGGTTGGGCTTTGGTGATAGAATTTATCTTCACTTTGGCGATGGCACTGAAATGTTACCCGCTTCAACCGGGTGGTTTGTTAGCCATTGAAGCTGTCGCTATTGGTATGACATCCCCCGCGAAAGTTATGCATGAGATCGAAGGTGGGCTAGAAGTTATCCTGCTGTTGATCTTTATGGTCGCCGGCATTTACTTCATGAAAAACCTGTTGCTGTTCGCTTTCACGAAAATATTGGTGAATGTGCGCAGCAAAGTGGTTTTGTCTTTGATGTTTTCAGCCCTTGGCGCCTTTTTATCTGCTTTCTTGGATGCGCTTACCGTTACCGCGGTGGTTATTAGCATCTCGGTCGGCTTTTATTCGATCTACCATAAAGTCGCGTCAGGTAAGGATTTCCACCATGATCATGACCATTTGCATGATGGTGAACTTGATAAGCTGAAAGAGGAAGACCTTGAAGGCTTTAGGGCTTTCTTGCGCAGCTTGATGATGCATGCCGCAGTCGGCACAGCGCTTGGCGGTGTGATGACGTTGGTTGGGGAACCCCAGAATATCATCATTGGAACCGTAGCTGGTTGGGACTTTGGCGAATTTTTCTTGCGTATGTCACCTGTCACTGTTCCGGTTCTTATCACTGGCCTTTTGACTTGCTTGGCACTGGAACTTACCGGTACTTTTGGCTATGGGACAAAAATTCCGTCAAGAGTGCTAACTATCTTGCAGGACTATGATGCTTACCAAAGCAATCACCGTTCAAAGCGCGATAATGCGGCACTAGTGATTCAGGCGCTTGTTGGCGTGTGGTTAGTGATTGGTCTGTTGTTCTCGCTTGCTGATGTGGGTCTGATTGGACTTTCTGTGATCGTATTGATTACGGCCTTCACAGGCATTACAGAGGAACATCAGATCGGTCATGCTTTTGAAGAAGCCTTGCCCTTCACCGCCCTGTTGGTCGTATTTTTTGCGATTGTTGGCGTGATTGCTGATCTGCAACTGTTCCAGCCAATCATTCACTTTGTACTCAGTCTTGAAGGGCATACACAAATCACGGCTTTTTATGTTGCCAACGGTGTATTATCAGCGATTTCAGACAATGTGTTTGTGGCGACTGTATATATTGGTGAAGTTGGAAAAGCCTTTATGGAAGGCACAATTGACCGCGATACATTTGATTTGATGGCCGTGGCGATCAACACAGGAACAAACATTCCTTCTGTCGCGACACCAAACGGACAGGCCGCATTTTTGTTCTTGTTGACCTCGGCTTTGGCGCCGCTTATTCGCCTAAGTTACATGAAAATGGTGGTTATGGCCCTGCCATATACTATTACGATGTCAATCGTAGGTTATATGGCTGTTGCGCATTTACTGATTCCACTGACAGACAATCTTTATGAATCAGGCTTGATTATACACCATAGTGCAAAAGAAGCTGTTATGACTGAGGGGTCTGGTCATTAAAAATTCAACCCGACCTTAGGTTTAGAGACCAAACGCCCGTAACAAAAGATGTTGCGGGCGTTGTTCTTTCGCATTAGCATAACTATCTATTGACGACAGGTTAGCTCTTGGTGACCGTAATTTTCCTAGAGGGGGGAATGATATGGATGGCCGTAATGAGATGTGTTCTGAGGACTTCCCAAATGGTATGGATGAGGATCTCGGCCACGAACTCACAGGTAAAGTAAAATGGTTTGATGCAGTCAAAGGATATGGCTTCGTCGTACCGGATGATAATGATGATACGGACGGGGACGTGCTGTTGCACTTTTCTGTTCTGCGCGATGTTGGGCGCCGCTCAGTTCCTGAGGGCACAACGGTCGTTTGCAATGCTGTGCTCCGTGATAGAGGCCGGCAAGCTACACGGGTACAGTCACTTGATTTATCCACCGCTGTGGCCCCTGAAGATTTGGGCCGCTCGTCTTTTTCTCATCCGGGTATGGATGTAGATGTTGCCAAAGACTATGAAGACGTTGAAGTGAAATGGTTTAACCGTACAAAAGGGTATGGTTTTGTTTCGCGCGGTGAAGGGACACAGGATATTTTTGTCCATATTGAAACATTGCGCCGTGCTGGCTTGACTGACCTTGAACCAGCGCAGCCAGTTCGTGTCCGAATTGGAACGGGCGAGCGTGGGCCTTTGGTTGCCCAAATTGCCTTGCCGGGAGACGCATAAAAAGTGATGACGTATGTTCAGAGTATTTTTAAAGGAAGCCTTTTTACTCTGGTTTTCCTTTTCTTGGCATTTACGGCTAGTTTAGCAGCAGAGGCCACCAGCACCAGCAAGACCACACCGCTTATTATATCCAAAGCAGACGGTACTCTTATCCCCTTTGAAACAGAGCTTGCGCTAACAAACAAGCAACGTGGATTGGGGCTTATGTACCGTACCGAATTAGCGCCTAACCGGGGCATGTTGTTTATATTTCGCCAAGAACAGCAGATGAATTTCTGGATGCGGAATGTAGAAATTCCGCTGGATATTATTTTTCTCAATGCGGACGGTAGTATCATAAATATTTCGGCCATGGCAGAACCCCATACAGATACACAGCGTCAATCTAAAGGCCCTGCTAAGGCGGTGTTTGAAATTTATGGCGGTCGCGCCGCTGAACTGGGTTTAGCCCCTGGCGACATTGTTCACCACGCGTTGCTGGGCAATATGATAGCCAGCACACCTTCGGCCCCATAGATGAAAATGACAGCCCGTACAGCGACACCAGAAATGGTTGTTGCCGCTCGCCCACCTGCGGGGTTTGAACCCATCACATCTACCAGTGCCTTTGGCTGGGAAAATGGTCCGATATTCGAGCGATTAAACGAAAATGGTCGCGCGCGTGGCTTTCGTGTGGCTGAGCGTCACATAAATGCCGGCGGCATGTGCCACGGGGGCATGATGATGACCTTCGCTGATATCGTGCTGGCAGCGGCAGTGAATGAAACAGCCGAACCACCTTTCGTTACCATACGCATGACGACCGACTTTATTGATGTCGCTCTTTTGGGGGAATGGGTAGAAGGTGAAGCCATACCAACCCTTATGACACAAGGACTGGATGACGGTGTGATACCAGTGTCTTGTCGTATCCGGGCGAACGGGCGTTTGGTGGCCTCGGCAAGTGGTTTGTTTAAACTTCTTAGGAGTCGCCGTTAGCACCCAATTGGTGATAATGGGCGGTTATTTAACCGTATGAGATATGGCTTCAAGGCCTTCAATATTGTTAGTAGGTGGGCATATACAGGTTTTTTTAAGAATTTTGATTTTTCCTCTTGCCAACCGAAGGCCAAAACCTTAGACACACCGGGCGTCGGGGAGTGGCGCAGCCTGGTAGCGCACCTGTTTTGGGTACAGGGGGTCGCAAGTTCGAATCTTGTCTCCCCGACCAGTTATTTGGCCACCCGGTCTTGCTGGGTATTGGCTGTATTGGTTAAGAATACGAAAGGGCTTGGCTGCCAGGGCCAAGCCCTTTTTCTTTTTGTGCTGGGCAGTTTTTTGCGCTAGTACCGGTTTTTTGCGGTCCCATAGCTCAACTGGATAGAGCAGCTCACTTCTAATGAGCAGGTTGAGGGTTCGAGTCCTTCTGGGATCGCCATTTACTTCTTACAGCAAACCAAGGCCTTGATGTAATCAGGGCTGTGCGCCTAAAGCTGGCGCGCCATGCTGGTTTTTATGGCGTGTTTCGCATCTTTTAGGATGGGCCAGCCGTGGCCGGGCATTAACATGTCAAAATCATAATTCGTCAGTAACCGTTCAAACTGCGGTGTGAAAAATTCGCTCATGCGGGCTTTAATTTTCTGTGTCCTTAAATCTGCTTTTGGCATGGTCCCCGGAACCTGATTGCGCATCCATATGGGGCCTAGCCTTGCTGCGCCATAAAGCCCAATTTTCCAAATAATAAAGGATACCAGCGGCGAATTATCAATGTCGAATATTGATGTGTGATTTTGGATGGCATCCACTGTGATGGCCACGCCTGAGCGCTGTTTTGTTGGCGTCAGGATCATAATGGCTTCTGGGTATTTCAAATTGTTAAAAGTGAATAAGGCGCTTTCTGGTATGGGGAGGTTGTCGGGCGATAGTATTTCGGGCGTGCTCTCTAAGCCTTCAGCATTAATCATGCCGTCCACGACCCAATATTTTGCACCAAACTGTTGCACATAAAAGGCGTCATCTACTCCGTGGAAAGCCCCTAAACGCACTACATGTTTTACCTGACCAAGCTCTGCCAAGTGCGCGAGGCCCTTCTCATCAAGCCGAATGCTATTGATGATGGTTAAATCATAACCTCCCAAGTTGTTTTGGCTGCGTACAATTGTCATTGTCCGTGAATAATATAGAAATATGCGTTCAAACAGGGGCCGGGCTGCGGTCGAAGGCATTTTTCCGCGCACCATGAAAATATCATCAGATACCGCTTGAATTGCGCTATGGCGTGCAGGGGCACGAGGGCTGGCGGCAGGGACAGAAATAGCAGCAAAATGCGGTGTTTGGGGCGTTCCCATAGAGATCCTTTAACCTTGGGATAGCGGCGACTTTTTAGGGGCTATTTCCCATGCGTAAGGGGCTATTTCCCCATGCGCATAAGGATCTTCTCTGCATCATCCATAAGGCGGTTCATGCGATTTATCAAAGCATCGTAGGGTGCGCTATCGGCCAAATCAACGCCAGATTCCTTCAGCATTTCGTATGGTTTTTTGGACCCCCCAGCCTTTAGCACATGAATATAATCATCCCGCGCGCCTTCTTCCTGGTTCAATATACGCTCTGCGAACATTGTGCCGCCTGATATGCTTGTCGCATATTGATATACATAAAAATTATAATAGAAGTGGGGGATATAAGCCCATTCTATGGCATAGGCAGGGTCGATGGTCATTACACCTTCATCATGGCCATGATATTTGCGCAACAGCTCAAGATAAAGCTTGGTCATTTTTGCCCCCGAAAGCGCCTCGCCCGCTTCGGCCATATCATGGATGCGTAGTTCAAATTCTGCGAACATAGTTTGACGGAAAAATGTGCCCCGATAGGCTTCTAGTGCGCGGTCGATATAATAGAGCCGTTCAGCATCGGTTAGGTCTTTTGCAAGCATATATTCTTGCAGCAAGACTTCGTTTGTTGTCGAAGCTAATTCGGCCGTAAATGTGGTGTAGCTATATGTTTCATAGGGGTTATTTTCTTTTGCGAGCATGGTATGCACCGCGTGGCCCCATTCGTGTGAAAAGGTTGAGACATCCTCAAAACCTTTGTTGAAATTCAACAAGACATAGGGATGTTCGTCATAGCCTGCACCTTGCATATATGCGCCTGAGCGCTTGCCCGGTTGTGGGTAAACATGCATCCAGTTTCCGGCAAAGCCGGTTTTCAATTTTTCCAGATAATCGTCTCCAAAAGGGGCAAGGCTTTCAAGGGCTAATGTCTTGGCATCCTCAAGTGAAAACTCCCGGTCAAGCTGTGTTGTCTCGGGGTAAATGTCATAATAATGCAAGTCTTTCAGGCCCATGATGCGCTGGCGTAATTTCAAATAACGGTGCATTGAAGCAAGATTATCATTCGCCGCTTTAACAAGGGTGCGGTACACGCTAGACGGCACATTGCTGTTGGCAACAGAGCGGTCTACACTGCTTTTGTATTTGCGGGATTTGGTCGCAAAAATATGACCCTGCACAAGCGTATCAAGGGTTTGCCCAAAGACAGCCTCATAGGTTTTCCATGTTTCCCAAAAGGTATCAAACACCAGTTTGCGGTCTTGACGGTTCTGGACCGCACGGTATTTGCTGTATGCAGATTGATTCAGGGTAATTTCTTCGCCTGTTGAAAGCGTGATTTTAGGCCATGGAATGCTGGCATTTGCAAGCAGTGAATAGATACGCTGAGCCCCGCCTGTCACTTGTGAACTGTTGGCGAGAACGCCTTCGGCCTCGATGCCAAGGGTATGCTCAGCCCGCTCAAGTGTGTCACGCAGATTAAAGGCATGTTTTTCCAGCTTAGGCTCTTGCGTGATAAAGCCTTCAATGCGGTCGCTGCCGATTGCGAGGATTTCAGGCGACATATAAGCTGTAACCTGCCCAAATTTTGCGAACACAGCACGCGCTAGGCCCACGCGTTCTTGGGCTTTGGCATCTCGTAAATCTTCGTCGCCGTTCAGGCTTGCATAGATAAACATGCGGGCTGTGTCTTTTTGCATGGCTGAGACAGCATCTAAAGCCTCAAGCAGAGAAGCCGGGCTTTCCCCAAGCGTGCCTTTAAACCGCGCAAGTGTTTCCACTTCGGCGGAAAGCCGCTTTTGCTCGGCCTGCCACGCATCAACATTTGCATAGAGGTCAGCCAGTTGCCAGCGGATTTGATCAGGCTGGTCCTCAGCCATGCTAGGGGCCGTGATAACCAGTGCGATCATAGCCGTAGAGGCGAACAGCGCCGCGACCGACTTTGGAATTGATATGGACATGCGAAACTTCCCCGGGATTTTTAAGATGTCTATTTTTCTGCGCCATTTTGGCATTTAACGGAAAAAGGGCAACCAAACTATAGTTGAAGTCCCTTCTTTGGGGGCATAAATCTATAGTGCTTTCAACCATAAATTCCCCATTTGAGATCAGCCCCATTTTTATGATGACAACGGTCGCGACTGCACCCCGCCAGCTTTCAGGCGAAGCCTACGCGGGGTTTGAGCACCACGTCACACGTCACATGTCAGTAAAGCTTAGTTGGAAAGACTTTAGATCACCCGGTCGCTGATCAATTCTTTCACGGCCACAGCTTTGATGAGGCAATAAACGTTTGAGCCGACTTTTAAATTCATACCTTTGCAGGATTTCAGCGTGATGCGACTTTCAAGACGTTGGCCAGATTTTATAAGGCTTAGCCGAATGAGCGCATCATTGGGACGCCGCTCGATAGATGTGATCTCGGCTTCTAGTTGATTTAAGACGCTGATACCTTCCAAGTGGGTGGGTGATAAGGCGATATCCCGTGCGAGGATACGCAGCCTCATATCAGCGCCCAAGGGTTCATTATCGTCGGCAATATACAAAAGATCGCCGCCAATGTTGGCCACCAGCAAAGTGTCTTCACGCCCTGATATAGTTGCGTTCACAAGGCTGCCTGCATCATCAACACCAAGAAGTTCAGCCGTTTTCGGCGCGGAGAGGACCTGTTCAACCGATCCCGTTATCTGGATATGGCCTTTATCGACCAAAACAGCATGGTCAGCTGCGAAAAGCATTTCCTCTAGTTGGTGTGTGATCAACAGCACAGGGGTATTGCTGCTATGTGCGAGGCGCCGGATCAACTGCATTATCTCACGGCGGCGTTTCGGGTCTAAGCCGTTCATAGGCTCGTCAAGGATCAAAAGCCTTGGTTTGGCAGCCATTGCCCGCACGATGGCAACCCGGCGAGCCTCGCCGCCCGAGAGGCTGGCTGGCATGCGTGATAGCAGGTGACCCGTCCCTGTGATCTCGTGCAGCTCTGCGTGCTCAGTTGCGGTCATAGCACTGCCCAAGGCTATATTGTCTGCCACTGTGAGCGTCGGGAATAAGGCTGGGTCTTGCATCACAAAACCAACTTGGCGCTTTGATGCCGGAACAAATTTGCCGCTTTGACTATCAAGGAGCGTCTGACCAAAAAGCGAAATGCAGCCTGTTGCTGTGGTGTTCAGGCCTGCAAAAATACGGGCAAGTGTGGTTTTGCCTGCACCCGAAGGGCCAATAAGCGCGGTTACGCCGGGCAGAATATCAAATGTGGCCGATGCCGCGACGTTGCCCATTTGCCAACGGATATCAAGATGGGCGCTTGGCTGCTGTTGTGAGGTCATGGCCTTTCCTCACGCCGCTGTTTTGCCCGCCGTGACAACCATTCAGAGGCCGCGAGACTAAGAAGAGCCGGAATGAGACATAAAAGTGCAAGCCGTGCCGCAGCATCTTCACCGCCGGGGGCTTGCGCAGCGCTGTAAAGTGCAAGTGGCAGGGTTTGGGTTAGGCCGGGGATATTAGCTGCGAAGGTGATGGTGGCACCAAATTCACCAATGGCCCGTGCGAAACCAAGCACCGAGCCTGAGAGGGTACCTGTATAGGCCAAAGGCAAACTGATACGCTTGAACCTTGTCCAGCCGCCCACACCTAATGTGGCTGCTACATCTCTGTAGGCTGTGGGTTCGGCTTCAAAGGCTTGGCGGATACTGCGTACCATCAAGGGAAAAGCCATCACTCCGCTGGCGATTGCTGCTCCTTGCCACTTAAAGGCAGGGCTGAGACCAATGTTAGCCAACCATGCGCCAAGCCCGCCGGTTGGGGCTAAAGTGATCAGTAGCAAATATCCAACAACAACAGGCGGCACAACAAGGGGAATATGGATAAGTGTATCAACTAAAATTTTGCCGCGAAACTCACTGTGCGCCAGCCAATATGCCACAGCGATTGCAAACGGCAGGGCAACTGCCGTTGCCGTTAATGCAACTTTTAAACTTAGGCTTAGGGCCTCGATTTCGACAAGGCTAAGCATCAGCCCTCCAGATGAGCGCTATAGCGTTTCAGAGCTGTATCAAGGTCTGTGATCAAGTCATCTGCGTCTTCAAGTCCGATATGCAAACGGAGCAAAGGACCGCTTGATGTCCACTGCGTTGCCGTGCGGCAAGTCCGTGGGTCGCTTGGTGTAATCAGACTTTCATAGCCGCCCCAACTGAAGCCCATTTTAAACAGTTCCATGTCATCGACCAAAACGGCGGTATCTGCATAGTCACCGCGCTTGAGTGTGACCGAAAACAAGCCGCAAGAGCCCGCAAAGTCGCGAGCCCATATCGCGTGGCCGGGGCAGTTTTCAAACGCCGGGTGTAATATTTGATCAATCTCAGCATGGTCTGCAAGCCACGCTGCAATTTTCAGGGCGCTTTCTTCATGCTGCTTTAGGCGTACCCCTAGTGTTCTGAGGCCCCTCAGAGCAAGGGCAGCATCATCAGGGGAAACCGTTTGGCCCAACTGAAAAGCTGTGTGTTGCAATTTTTTGAACGTGCGTTTGTTCGCCGTGGCACTGCCCATCATAATATCCGAATGGCCGCCAATATATTTGGTGACAGCATGGACGCTGATATCTGCCCCCATATCTAATGGGTTCAAAAGTAAAGGCGTAGCCCATGTGTTGTCGGTGATTACATAAGCGCCAATGTCTTTTGCCGCCGCAATGATTGCAGGTAAATCTTGAACTTCAAAGGTCAGCGATCCGGGCGTTTCTGTTACAACAACTGTTGTGTTGGATTTAAACAGGTTTTTAATGTCGGCGCCGACTAGCGGGTCATAATAGCTGGTTTCAACACCCATTGTTTTTAAAAATCCATCCGCAAATCCGCGTGTTGGCTGATAGGCGCTGTCCGTGATTAATATATGGTCGCCAGATTTTACACAGGCTAAAATCGCACCAGTAACAGCCGCGATACCACTTGGGTAAAGCGTTGTGCCTTCCCCGTGCTCTAGTCCTGTTATGGCATCTGCAAGCGCCCAGTGTGTTGGGGTGCCCTTACGGCCATAAAATAGTTTTTGCGCTGCAGGATTTTTTGAGCGTTCAAGCATTTCACTATAGCTGGAAAATAAACAGGTTGAGGCTCGGTAAATCGGCGGATTTACGATCCCGTGGGTCCATTCTTTTTTGCGGCCAGCGGTAACAAGCTCGGTATCGATTTGTTTTTTTGCCATGGTATTCTCGTCGGTTTCAAAGGGTATTATCGCGGTTATGCGGTTTCAATCGGCAGCGCTTGATCTGCTCCCCATTCGCTCCATGAACCATCATAAATTGGGGTGTTCCAATAGCCTAACTGCGCGAACGCCAGTGCGATGCAACAGGCCGTAACGCCAGAGCCACAACTAGCAGCGATTGGGGCGCTTGGATCAATCCCTGCGTCCATAAGGGTCGCTTCAAGCCCGGCGTTGGTCATCAGGGTGCCGTCAAGTGCATATAAATCGGCATAAGGTAAGTTTAGCGCACCGGGGATATGGCCTGCCCGCAGACCGGGGCGCGGCTCTGCCGCCTTGCCTGCGAAACGTCCTGGGGCACGGGCATCAATGATCAGGCGGTTTTTCTCGCTCAAATTGGATAGAACATCCTCTTTCGTGAAATATAGCGCCGGGTTATAGCGTGCTTTATAGGTTGCCTTTTTGATCTGGGGCGCCCCCGTTTCAACCGGACGCTTTTGGGCTTTCCATTTTTGGAAACCACCGTTTAAGACATAGACATTCTTGTGTCCCATGATCCGGAACATCCACCAACCCCTAGCAGCCGTGCGGAAATCGCTGTTATCATAAATGATAATTTTGCTGTTGTTTGAGACACCAAGCGCTGCCACTGCCGCAGAAAAATCAGCTTCGTTGGGCAGTGTTTGGGGTTGCTCTGATGTTGGGTCTGTGATTTTTTCAAAATCAAAGCGACGCGCCCCGGGTATATGGGCCGCTGCAAATTCTGTGTCTGCATCCCGCCCACTGGCGGGTAGGTGCATACTTGCGTCTAAAATAACCAAGCCGTTGCGTGTTAAATTATTGGCAAGCCAATCTGTGCTTTTGAGGGGGGAATTTGCCATCTGAAATCCAGTGCTTATGGTTTGTTTCCAGCAGTTTAGGCTTGGGCGCAGAAAGTTACAATGCACCAAATTTGCACGGGGTGATAAATCGAATTGAACAGCCGTTTTTTATGTGGGCACAAACGCAGTCTACCGATGAAACGGGATCCGCGTATGATTTTCATATGAAAAAGGGCGCCAAAAGGCACCCTTGATCATCCTTGTTAGACAAGGAAGGGGGAGGGGTTAATTCATAATAACGCGACTTGCGATATCGCCGCTGCTTCGTGTACGAAATAGCCTGTTCATCAAAGGGTGCTCGAAACTCTCGGTTTCACGGCATGGCATCAGGTTTTCTTCCGCCACATAGGTTGTGTGTTTTTCTCCATCTACCAGAATATGGTACCATGGCCGGTTTTTAGGAGGGTGCGTCTCTGCCATAACCTCATACCATTCTGGGGATTGGCTGAAGGTCGCATCTACATCAAAAATCAGGCCTCTGTATCCAAATCTGCGGTGGCGAACCACTTGTCCGGGGCCAAATTGGGCTATTTGCGTGTGTATTTTTGACATTGTCTTTCTCCTTGTCTGTCGATCTGGTTACACCTCAATCCATCGACAGGATTTTCTTCTAAAATCCCAAAACCATTTCTTGGTTTATGCCCTTTATCTTACAAGACGTGCCTTAACATTTGCTGAACGAAAATAACAATTTCGTTAATGTTTGAGTAATTATATTTCATATACTTGGGAATTTTTATGGGGACTTTCAAGGGTTTGGGGCGCTCTGCGGATTTGTTTTGACAAGCGTTAGCCAAGCGCGCATAGCCTTAAAGAAGGCCAAGAGAAAACAGAGATAGAAGCATGAGCAAAGAAATTTATCAGGGATTAGAACAGCTTGGGAAACAAGGCAAAGCCCCCACTTCTCCGGAGGAGGCCGTTCTGGAATATGTGCCAAACCCACGCGCGGGCACCAATTATTTAGTGCGCTTTACGTGTCCGGAATTTACAAGCCTTTGCCCCGTTACCGGCCAACCTGATTTTGCGCATTTGATGCTGGATTATGTGCCGGGCGATACGCTGGTGGAAAGCAAGAGCTTAAAGCTGTTTTTACAGTCTTTCCGCAATCATGCTGCGTTCCATGAAGATTGCACGGTTGGTATTGCAGAAAGGCTTGTTGCCGAGATGAAACCAAAATGGCTTCGCTTTGCTGGATACTGGTATCCACGCGGAGGTATTCCGATCGACGTTTTTTTTCAGACAGGTCAAGCCCCCGAGGATGTCTGGGTGCCAGACCAAGCCGTACCAAATTATCGGGGCAGGGGGTAAGGCGATCTGCCAACAGCCCGTCGCTTGGCCAACTTGCGATTTTTTGAAGCTGTCATGCCGGGCTTGACCCGGGATACATGTTTAACATCCAGCGTTACGCTACAGATGGCCCCCGCATCAAGTGCGGGGTGACAATTTCTGCATGCGGGGTTGCAAGGATTCTGCTTACGGCGTGACAATTTGTCTACTACGGCGTGACAGCTTTTCTACCTACAGCGTGACAAGTTTTATGCGTGCAGGATGACAGCTTTTCTGGCTACGGTGTGACAGTTTTTCTGCCTTTGATTTGCGGCCCTACGATGTTTCGTTGAACAGCTCACGACCGATTAACATGCGGCGAATTTCATTCGTACCCGCACCGATTTCATACAGTTTGGCATCGCGCCACAGGCGGCCCGGCGCATATTCGTTGACATAGCCGTTGCCCCCCAATGCTTGAATGGCTTCCCCCGCCATTTTTGTGGCGTTTTCAGACGCGTAAAGGATGCATGCTGCGGCGTCTTTCCGTGTGGTTTCCCCTCGGTCACACGCGGCAGCGACCGCGTAAACATACGCCCGCGCCGATCCCCACGCTGTATACATATCAGCGACTTTTCCCTGCATTAGTTGGAAGGTGCCGATGGCTTTGCCGAATTGTTTGCGCTCATGCACATAGGGGATCACCGTATCCAAGCAAGCCCGCATAATGCCCAGCGGCCCACCCGATAAAACGACGCGTTCATAATCAAGGCCAGACATTAAAATTTTGGCGCCGTCGCCTTCGTTTCCGACCAAATTTTCAAACGGCACAAAGCAATCTTCAAACACCAGTTCACACGTGTTAGAGCCGCGCATTCCAAGTTTATCAAGCTTTTGCGCTGTCGAGAAACCGGCCATGCCTTTTTCTACTAAGAAGGCTGACATGCCCTTAGAACCCCCGTCAGGTGTGGTTTTGGCATAGACCAACAACACATCCGCATCAGGGCCATTGGTGATCCACATTTTGTTGCCGTTCAGCTTGTAGCCCGTTGCGTGCTTATCTGCCCGAAGGCGCATGGAAACCACATCCGAACCAGCCCCCGGCTCAGACATTGCTAACGCCCCCACAAATTCGCCAGAAATAAGTTTAGGTAAAAACCGGGATTTTTGCTCTGCACTTGCATTTTTATTGATCTGATTGATGCAAAGATTTGAGTGCGCTCCGTAACTTAGGCCCACCGAGGCCGAGGCGCGGCTGATTTCTTCCATCGCGATCACATGCGCTAAATATCCCATGTTTGAGCCGCCATATTCTTCGGATGCGGTCATGCCGAGCAGGCCAAGCGCCCCCATTTTTTGCCATAAATCGGCTGGGAACTGATTGGTTTCGTCAACCTCACTGGCGCGCGGGGCGATTTCATCATGAGCAAAACGAGAGGCCATTTCGCGCAGCATTTCAATCTCTTCAGAGTGGTTGAAGGTTAAGTGTGGAAATTCAAACATTATTATCGCCCTTTAAGTTTTTGTTTTTATTATATTTATTCTATTGTAAGCAACGCGGCGCCACCGCTGACTTGATCCCCAACTTTAAGCGAAAGCCCGGCGACACAGCCGTCTTTAGGGGCTGTGATTGTCTGCTCCATTTTCATGGCTTCCATCACCAAAAGGGGGGCCCCTTTTTCCACCAAATCACCGTTTTTAACTTTTACATCAAGAATTTTTCCCGGCATCGGCGCGGTCAGAGTGCCGGGTCCGTCACTGTCCTCATCGGCCCCACTTTCGCGTGAATGACGTTTTAAAAATACGGTCCGGTTTTCTTGCACAAGTGTGACACTTTGCACATCGGCGCTGAAGAAATATCGGCTACGCAATCCCGCCTGTGTGAGCGTTAAAACGCCGTCCTCAGAACTGACATTTTCAGCGTAGAAAGGTTCATCTTCAATGATCGCAGTAAAATCATGACCATCTTCGATCACCTCAACGGTAAGGAACGCGCCACTTTCCGTAGTGAACCACAGTTTTTCAGTGGCAGTTAAATTCACTCTGAAATTATCTACCTGCTGCCAAGGGTCGGATGCGGAGTAGCGATTTTGTCGCGAAGCAACGATGGCAAAAGCCGCTAGAGCGTATTCTTTTGGTGTTTTCACAGTTTCTTGCAGCAATTCAGCGCTATGTTCTTCGATGAAACCCGTATGAACGCTGCCTTTTTTAAAGGCCGGGTGCGATAAAATACGAAAAAGAAAGTCACGGTTTGTCACAAGCCCTGTCACAGGGGTTTCGGATACTAGATTTGTAAGCGCATTGATGGCTTGTTCGCGGTCTTCGCCCCATGCGATAAGCTTGCCGATCATTGGGTCATAGTGGATGCTCACGCTGTCTCCAGCGCGAACGCCAGCGTCAATGCGGCCACCAGCAACGGTTTCAGCGAATGGATCAAAGTGTCCGATAGTGCCGGTTTGCGGCATAAAGTCGTTTTCGGGGTCTTCAGCATAAAGCCGTACTTCTACGGCGTGTCCTTGCATATATGCTTCAAGCTCGTCTTGCGCAAGCGGGAGCGGTTTGCCCTCGGCTACCATGATTTGCCATTCAACCAAGTCTTGCCCTGTGATCAATTCTGTTACGGGATGCTCTACTTGGAGGCGGGTATTCATTTCCATGAAATAATAGGGGGCGTTTGCTAACCCCTTTGAAATATCAACGATAAATTCGACCGTTCCGGCCCCGACATAGCTGATTGCTTCGGCAGCTCGTACGGCGGCCAAGCCCATTTCGCGGCGCATTTCGGCTGACAGTCCGGGGGCAGGGGCTTCTTCAACCACTTTTTGGTGGCGGCGCTGCAGGGAACAGTCGCGCTCAAAAAGATGCACAACGTTGCCGTCCATATCACCAAAAACTTGAATTTCGATATGGCGCGGAACCTCAAGAAGCTTTTCAATCAATAGCTTAGGGTTCCCAAAGGCGTTTTCACCTTCACGGCGTGCGGCCTCAATAGCGGGGCCGATTTCGCTTGTTTTATAAACTTTACGCATGCCTTTTCCGCCGCCGCCAGCGACGGCTTTAATCAATACCGGCAAGCCGATTTTTTTTGCTTCAGCGGTTAAGGTTTCCAGCGATTGGTCGTCGCCGTGGTATCCCGGGACCACCGGCACATCAGCATCGATCATCAGTTGTTTGGCCGAGCCTTTAAGCGCCATCGCACGCATACTTTCACCGGATGGGCCGATAAATATGAGGTCGCCTTTAGTGCAAGCCTCTGAAAATTCAGGGTTTTCTGACAAGAAGCCATATCCGGGATGAACCGCATCTGCGCCAGTTTGTTTTGCGGCAGCTATGATTTTGTCGGCAACAAGATAACTTTCACTGGCTGCTGCCGGGCCAATATGAACGGCCTCATCGGCCATCTCAACATGCAAAGCATCTCGGTCAGCATCTGAAAAAACAGCGACGGTTTTAATCCCGAGCCGCTGGCAAGTTGCGATCACCCGGCACGCGATTTCGCCTCGGTTCGCAATAAGTATTTTCCGAATGTGGCTCATGATTTGGCGTCCCAGCTTGGTTTGCGCTTCTCTAAAAACGCAGTCACCCCCTCTATGCCGTCAGCGCTTGCCCGGCGCTCGGCGATATGTTTTGCGGTCTTAGTGCGTAGGTCGTCGGTGATATCCTTATCGGCAACTGCGGCAATCAATGCTTTGGCGTCACTGTGTGCAGACGGCGCTCCTGCGCTTAGGTTTTTTAGGAAAACATGCGCCAAACTGAACGCTTCTTGCAGCGATGGCGCGGTTTCACTCACTAAGCCAATACGGCGTGCTTCTGCGGCATTAAAGCGCTCGGCGGTTAAAAAATAACGCCGTGCTGCACGAGCCCCAATAGCTGCGATAACATAGGGCGAAATTGTCGCTGGGGTTAGGCCAAGCCGGACTTCAGAGAGTGCAAATTTGGCATTTTCAACGGCGATTGCCATATCGCAGCACGCCACAAGACCAACACCGCCGCCAATGGCTGCTCCGTTCACGATGGCAAGGGTTGGTTTAGGGCAATTATTGACAGTATTGAGCATCTCAGATAGCCGCATGGCATCTCGCATATTTTGCTCTGGTGTATAGCGCGCGGCGGCCTTCATCCAATTAAGGTCAGCACCAGCAGAGAAGCTTTTGCCAGACCCGGTCAGAACAATTGCACGCACACAATCGTTTTTACCAAGATCACTGAAAGCAGTGTTCAGCTCCCAGATAAGATCGTCATTAAAGGCATTATGAACATCGGCGCGCATCAAGGTAACGGTTGCTGTTCCGCAGTCATCAATCACTGTTTTTAAGGTATCAACCATAGTTTGGCCTTACATTCTAAAGACGCCGAACTTTGTCGGCTTGATAGGAGCATTCATTGAAGCAGAGAGGCCAAGCCCAAGCACACGGCGGGTATCGGCAGGGTCGATCACCCCATCATCCCAAAGGCGGGCGCTGGCATAATAAGGGTGACCCTGCGTTTCATACATTTCGGTGATCGGCTTGCGGAAAGCACTTTCGTCTTTCTCTGACCATGCTTCTCCGCGGGCTTCCATGCCGTCGCGTTTGACAGTGGCAAGAACACCAGCCGCTTGTTCGCCGCCCATCACGCTAATGCGTGCATTTGGCCACATCCACAGGAAACGCGGGCTATAAGCGCGCCCGCACATGCCGTAATTACCCGCGCCAAAACTGCCACCGATCAGAACCGTAAATTTGGGCACATTCGCACAGGCAACAGCGGTTACCATCTTAGCCCCATCCCGGGCGATTCCGCCTTGTTCATATTTTTTACCGACCATAAATCCGGTGATGTTTTGGAGAAAGACAAGCGGGATACCGCGCTGGGCACAAAGTTCTACAAAATGCGCGCCCTTTAAGGCACTTTCAGAGAATAAGACACCATTATTGGCGACAATCCCTACCGGGAACCCATAGATATGCGCAAAGCCACATACTAGTGTCTCGCCGTAGAATTTTTTGAATTCATCAAATTCACTGCCATCAACAATGCGGGCGATAATTTCACGCACATCATAAGGCTGGCGGGTATCTTTAGGGACAAGTCCGTAAATTTCATTTGAGTCATATTTGGGGTCAATTGGATCGCGTCTTTTCACAGCCCAAGTTTTGTTGCGGTTCAGATTAGAGACAGCTTTTCGAGCAATCGCCAGAGCATGATAATCGTCATTCGCCAGATGATCGACAACGCCCGAGATGCGCGCATGAACGTCCCCGCCGCCTAGCTCCTCAGCCGTGACCACTTCGCCGGTTGCAGCTTTAACAAGTGGGGGGCCTGCTAGGAAAATAGTCGCTTGGTCTTTAACGATGATGCTTTCGTCTGCCATGGCAGGCACATAGGCACCGCCCGCGGTGCAGCTACCCATTACCACGGCGATTTGTGGAATTCCCTCAGATGACATGGTTGCTTGATTATAAAATATCCGGCCAAAATGGTCACGGTCAGGGAAAACCTCATCTTGATTTGGCAGGTTGGCACCGCCGCTATCCACAAGATAGATACACGGCAGATTATTCTGAGCGGCAATCTCTTGGGCGCGCAGGTGCTTTTTTACCGTCAGCGGATAATAGGTTCCGCCTTTAACCGTGGCGTCATTGCAGACGATCATACATTCTTGGCCCTCGATAAGTCCAATGCCGGTGATCACACCAGCGGCTGGAATATCAGCCCCGTACATGTCAAAGGCCGCAAGCTGAGAAAGCTCAAGAAACGGGGATCCGGGATCTAATAATGTATTGACCCTGTCTCGCGGTAATAATTTGCCTCTGGCCAAATGTTTTTCGCGCGCACGGTCATGACCGCCCAGCGATATAACGCTGATTTTATCTTTCAAATCATTAACTTGTGTCTGCATATGGGCAGCGTTTTCGGCAAAAGCCGCGCTGTCCACAACCACACTGGATTGAAGAACTGCCATCAATATGATCTCGTGTTTTATGTTGTTGGATGCAGTCTAATTTGTTTGCCCCTCCCAAACAGATCAGCTTGCTGCACTTCAAATAATGATGACAGTCTATGCGAGTGCGTGCTATTGGTAAAATTGATGTTGAAAATGAAATTGATAGACAGTGCCTATGATGGATCTTTACTTGTTGCGGTATTTTCTGGCTGTTGTGGAAACGGGCAGCTTTACACGCGCGGCGGACCGAGTTTTTGTGACCCAGCCCACTTTGTCAGCGGGCATTAAGAAGCTTGAACTTCAGGTGGGGCAGCAGTTATTTGAACGCACCAATCGCCGGGTTTTTCTAACCGATGCAGGTACGCGGTTTTTGCCGCGTGCTAAGGCGATATTGCATGAATGTAATCTTGCTGTGCAGTCACTAGAAGAAGCTGAAAGCACTCCGGTGTTGCGCCTTGGAGTGTTGACAACGCTTTCTAACCGGGCCGTTGGCACGCTTTTGGCTGGTTTTAGGCAGCAGCACCCGCAGGCAATCATAGAAATCACAGATGGCAGTGAGCAAGAATTGGCGAACCGGTTGGATGACCGAAGTTTGGATTATGCCCTGTCTTTATTGCGTAGCAACAGTGCTGACCGTGCGATCCCCCTTAGAAAAGAAGACTATTGCTTTATCTTACCGCAGACACACAAATTGGCTGGAAAACCCAGTGTTTCGGCCTCTGATTTGCGCGAGGACTATATGATTGTGCGCAGCAGGTGCGAGGTCTTATCTGAGACTAGCCGTTATTTTACCGATCATAATGTGCGGCCCCGTTTGGTCTACCGGACCCCTAATGATAGCCGAGCCATCGCAATGGTGGCTGCTGGGCTTGGCGGTACGGTGGTTCCGCGTAGTTTAGTGGATGACCGTGTTAGCGCCTCAGCATTAAGCGGTTTTACATATAGCCGCCAGCTTGCACTTTTTCGTCCCGTTTATGATATGCCCTTGGGTGCGGCTGAGTTGGGTGCGGCGTTTGAAATATATGTTGAGACGGTTTGGAACGTGTCTTCATAAGAGGCTAAACCATAGTGCTATCTAAGAATAATAGAAAAATAGAGCATTAGAGCGTACAACAATGAATACGACCGAAGAATAAAGCGTTAGTCTTTGTCTTCTGTCACATAGATGTGTATGGCACTGCGGTGCAGCTTGGATTATGTCACCGCATATATTAGTTTTAGGTGAAACCTTTTGTGGTTTTGATCTGAGTGCTAACATTTGGCCTGAGGGCCAACAAAGGGGAATATTCGTGACGACAGGTAAAATCGTTTTAAGTACCATATTGGTGTTGCTCATAGCGTCTGCTGGATGGCTTTTTTACGGTGAAAAAGAAACGTCTGGACGGCGCGGACGTGGCGGCGGGGTCGTTTCTGTTGTCAGTGAACCTGTCAGTTCTCGGGAATTTTCTGATATTGTAGAGGCGCTTGGCACGGCTAGCGCGCGCGAATCTGTGGTTTTAACCTCGCGAGTGTCTGACACTATCAGCGAAGTGTTGTTTGAAGATGGACAGGTTGTCAAAAAGGGCGATCTGCTCGTTGTTTTGGAAAGTGCAGAAGAAATTGCGCAGTTAGACGAAGCTAAAGCCACGCTTGAGGAAACAGAAAGCCAATATGCGCGCATTAAAGATTTGGTAAAACGTGGTAATGCCTCAACCGCGAACAGGGATGCACAGCGGCGCAGGGTGGAAGAAGCCCGTTTCAGAGTGGAGGCTGCTCAAGCGCGCCTTGCAGACCGCCGTATCGTGGCCCCATTTGATGGGGTTCTTGGTTTGCGCAGGGTGAGTGAAGGTACGTTTTTGACCTCAAACACACCGATCACTACCATCGATGCAGTTGATTTAATCAAACTAGATTTCACCGTGCCAGAACGCTTCATTGCGACCCTTGCGCGTGGGCAGTTGGTAGAGGCTAAAATGGAAGCCTATCCTGGCCGCTTGTTTAAGGGAAAAATCTCGATGGTGGATAGCCGTGTGGACCCTGTCACACGCTCGGTTGTTGTGCGCGCGGAAATCCCGAACGACGATAATGCACTGCGCCCCGGGATATTGATGACCGTGGAAGTGATCAGTCGGACATGGAATGCGCTTGCGATCGCTGAAGAAGCTGTTGTGCCAACGGGTGGGCAGGATTTTGTTTTTGTCATCAAGGACGGACAGGCTCAGCGCCGCAAGGTTAAACTTGGGCTGCGCAGGCCCGGCTATGTTGAGGTTCTGGATGGTCTTTCGGCTGGAGAACGCGTTGTTGTTGAAGGCACCTTTCGGCTGGGCCGTAAGGGCATGAAAGTGCGTGAAGCAGGTAAGGTTACCGCTGCGAATGGGACGGTTAAAGCCGGAGGTAAGGCCAAACAAAGCCGCAAAGGGCGTGACCAATGATCCTGTCTGATATATCCGTAAAGCGTCCGGTCTTTGCGACTGTGATCAGCTTGATGCTGATCGCGTTTGGTTTGATTTCCTTTGGTGATCTTGCCGTGCGTGAACTTCCAGATGTTGACCCACCGATTGTCGGTGTAAGCACCAGTTATCCCGGGGCGAGCGCTGCCGTGGTGGAAACGCGGGTTACTCAGATTATTGAAAGTGCGATTGCCGGTGTGCCGGGGATCAAAACGATTGAAAGCTCTAGCAGCGATGGGCGCTCTAGCATTACGGTTGAGTTTTTATTATCACGCGATATCGACAGTGCCGCGAATGATGTGCGGGACCGTGTAAGCAGGGTACTGAATAGACTTCCCATTGAACTGAACCCGCCTGAAGTCTCTAAAGCAGACAGCGATACGCGTCCGATATTGTGGTTCAACCTGACAAGCCCCGTGATGGATATTTTGCAGCTAACCGACTATGCTGACCGCTATATTGTGGACCGTTTGTCGGTGGTGGACGGTGTGTCTGGAGTACGCATTGGCGGCCAACAGCGGTATGCGATCCGTATTCATCTTAACCGGCAGGCGATGGCCGCGCGCCGTATCACGGTGATAGATATTGAAAACGCCCTTCGGCGCGAGAATGTTGAACTGCCAGCCGGTAAAATCCAATCGATCAACCGCGATACAATCGTGCGCTTGAACCGCGAATATGTGAAGCCTGAAGATTTCACGACAATGGTAATCCGCGAGGGCGCGGAAGGTGATTTCATTCGGCTTGGTGATGTGGCAACCGTAGAGCGCGGTGCAGAGCGCGATAGGCGCTCTTTCAGGGGGAACGGCATCCCAGTGATCGGGCTTGGTGTGATCAAACAGTCTACGGGCAATACGCTTGCGGTCGCAAAAGCCGCCAAGCGCGAGATTGAACGCCTGCGTGAGACACTCCCCGAAAGTATGGAACTAACGGTGGCTTATGATACCTCGGTCTTTATTGATTCTGCAATTTCCGAAGTATACCGCACGCTGGCAATCGCCATGGGTTTGGTGGTGATGGTCCTGTATCTGTTCCTTGGCAATTTGCGGACAGTTCTGGTGCCGGCTGTTACTGTGCCCATCTGCATTATCGCCAGTTTTTGGGTGTTGTCACTTGCGGGTGTGAGCATTAATTTGATCACCCTTTTGGGGTTGGTAATGGCTATCGGCCTTGTGGTTGATGATGCGATTGTTGTGCTGGAAAATATCTACCGGCGCGTAGAGGAGGGCGAACCCGGCTTGATTGCCGCTTATCGGGGTGCAAAGCAAGTTGCCTTCGCGGTTATCGCAACAACGCTGGTTTTAATTGGCGTGTTTGTGCCGGTGATGTTCCTGTCTGGCAATATTGGCCGCTTGTTTGGTGAATTAGCAATCACAATGACAGCGGCGGTGGCCTTTTCAAGCCTGATCGCGCTCACGCTTAGCCCTATGATGTGCTCTAAACTGGTTAGGCGACGCAACAAAAAGCCCAAGTTTGCGCAAGTGCTTGATCGGGGCTTTAAGCGCCTTCAACAGTCATATGGCCGGGTGTTAGAGGTTTGCCTTGAAAACAAGCTTCTGATCACCGCAGGCTTTTTGATGTGCTTTGTGCTGATCGCCGGTCTTCAGGCGCGTATACCTCAAGAATTGGCTCCGGTGGAAGATCGCAGCAATCTGTTTATGCGTATTCAGCCGCCGCAAGGTGCGAGCTTTGATTTTGTAGAAAAGCAGGCGCGCAAAGTGGAAGATCAGATTTTACCGCTTTTGAAAACCGGAGAGCTTGACCGCTTTTTGATCCGTGTTGATGCGAATGGTGGTTTTGGGTTTATCGTCTTGAAACCATGGGGTGAACGGGAGCGCTCAGCGGGGGAAATTCTGCAAGAAGTCCGGCCTAAACTGCTGATGAATGTGCCAGGGCTGCGCGCTGTGCCTATGCAATCTTCCGGATTGACCCGGCGCAGTGGTGGAGGCCAAAGCTTTCAATTTGTTATCGGCGGCGCCACCTATGATGAGCTTGGCCGTTTCAAGCGTGTGCTTTTAGATGCGCTCGCAGACTATCCAGGGTTGGTCAATGTTGACGCTGATTATAAGGAAACCCAGCCACAGTTTAAGGTTCGCATCGACCGGGACCGGGCGGCTGATATGGGGGTTTCGATCCAATCAATAGGCCGAACGCTTGAAACTATGATGGGCGGCAGGCGTGTGACAACTTTTGTTGATGACGGTGAAGAATATGACGTAATTCTTCAGGCGCAGGCGTCTGATAGGCGGCAACCTTTGGATATGGAAAATATTCATGTGGCTTCAAACCGGAACGGCGCGCTTATTCCGCTCTCAAATCTTGTAAACGTTGAGGAAACCTCTGGCGCTGGTCAACTTAAGCGCTTTAACCGGGTGCGTGCCTTGACTATCAGCGGCAGTGTGGCACCGGGTTTTACGATCGGTGAAGTAACTGACCATATGGAACAGATGGTGCGTGATGTGCTGCCAGATGTAACCAGCATTGATTATAAAGGGGCGACCCGCGAATATAAAGAAGCGGGCAGCGACATTTATTTCGTGTTTATACTGGCCCTTGTGGTGGTGTTCTTGGTGCTCGCGGCCCAGTTTGAAAGCTTTATCCATCCGTTCATCATTATGTTAACGGTGCCGCTTGCGGTGCTGGGCGGATTGCTAGGGCTTTATTTGGCGGGCAGCACCTTGAATATCTATAGCCAACTGGGGCTGATCATGTTGATCGGCTTGGCGGCGAAGAACGGCATATTGATCGTGGAATTTGCCAACCAGCGCCGCGACGAAGGCTTGACTGTGCGTGATGCTTTGATGGACGCCAGTAAAACAAGGCTGCGTCCGATCATGATGACAGGCTTATCCACTGCGATGGGCGCCGTGCCTTTATTGATGGCAGCCGGCGCGGGCAGTGCCAGCCGTATTACGATCGGGGTTACGGTATTTTCCGGCGTGATTGTCGCCACCTTCTTCACGCTGTTCATCATTCCGGTGTTTTATGATGCGCTCGCTAAATACACAAAATCCCCCAATCATGTTGCAAATCAACTGGCGGACTTTGAAGATAAAGAAGGCAAAGGCGTGGCTGCGGAGTAGGGGGCACACTGTCACGGTGTGCCGTGATCGCGGTATCCTTGACGGGACTTATTCCCCAAGGCTTTGGGTGAGCGGAAAAATGGATCCCGGATCAAGTCCGGGATGACACCTTAGAATGTCTGGAATGACCCCCTAGAATGTCCGGGATGACACCCTAAAATGTCCGGGATGACACTCTAAAATGTCCGGGGCGACGACCGGTGTTGTTTGGGAAAGGACGGTCATGACGGGTTGACGGGCGGCGTTCTGTCGTTGGGTGTTTTTTGTAGCTGTCTTTCAGGCCGACAATCGCTCCACTGTCGTTCCGGCCTGCGCAGGAATGACGTGCCAGAGTGTCCGGGACGAGGGCCCGGATTGTTAGGGATGATCACCGGAATTGGGCGGTGCTCTTGTAGCTTGCGGCGGTGTCGTTAAACCGTTTTCGCGTAATCTACTTTGAAGTCGGCGGCTTCTAGCGCGTGGACTAGGGCTTGCGCGTGGGCTTGGTCTTTGGCTTCGATCACTAGTTCCATTTCTGTTTGCTTTAAAGACAGCGCGCCAAACTCGCGCTGGTGGCGCATTTCTATGATGTTGGTGCCGATTTTGGCGACGATTTCAGTGACAAGCGCCAAGGC
>WFTS01000090.1 GCA_015485385.1 Kordiimonadales bacterium
TGCGCAACACTGTTTTGGAGGTAGATCCGTCTGGCGTTTTCCTTGGTAGCAGCTTTATGCTGGCGTCTGCGCGGGACTGGGCGCGCATGGGGCAATTGATGCTAAATAGGGGCATGCTAAACGGCCACAGGTTTGTGACAGAGGATTGGGTCAGTCGCGCACTTAAAACCAATGGCAGTGAAAACAAAGGCGCTTATGGCTACCAGTTTTGGCTAAATTACGGTGATAAAACCCCGCGCTGGCCGGATTTGCCGTCTGACGCTTATGCCGCCCTTGGCAGTCGTGAGCAAACCGTGATGATGTTGCCAAGCGAAGATATGGTGATCGTGCGCTTGGGCTGGACCCTGGACGGAAAATACCCTGTAAGCCAAAATTTCGCGAGCATTGTCGGGGCGGTGAAATAGGCCTCATATCAGGTGGGATACTGCCCAAAATTATAAAGCGTGCGCCCCAAAAGTGGCGGCGCGACTGCCTTAGCTAAATTCTTCATAGTATGGGATTTCCCGGGCTTAATGGCCGCGATTTTCTGAACTGTATACAGATGGGTCGTATTCACACTGTTTGCGGAGATTGTAAATATAAAAGCCTTCATTTCTGGCTGGTATTTATGGTGAATAGCCGCCAACGCCATATCTAAATCCTGCCACAGGGTTTCGCTGTAATTGCGCTGGTCTGCCAGAAGCGTCGCCATTTGTGATAGCTTGGTCGTTGTAGGATTAGCAGGATAATAAACCCTACGAACACAACAAATATTGGATGTGGTATCGGCATCCTCAGCCCCCAATGCTATCACGCTAAACAATAAACTGAACGGCCTTGACGTCAAGCCCTGCAATTTTATGGTGCGAATTTCAGGGGCTGTATTTTGCTACCTGCTTGTGCCGTAAACCAGTAAAGCTATTAGTTGAAATACTACAATTTAGGGAATTGACATAACATGGCATGGCATGGCATGGCATGATATAGCGAATCATTAATGGGGAAATATTATGTCGAAAATGTTGAAATATACTTCCAGTGCGGCGGTTTTGAGCGCTGTTTTGGTAATGGGGCTGATCGCGGTCGCGAACAGTGCAATTGCAAGCAGCCCAACAGGGGGACAGGGCCGTGCTGTTCCAATTTCTAGTATACCGCACGACGGTGATTATCTGCCCACCAAGCGTATCCAGCCCAAATATCCTCGCAGTGCGTTTGAGGCAGGCATTGAAGGCAGTGTTATCCTTGATTTCACTGTTGCAAAAGATGGGACTGTTTCGGCCGATAGCATAAAGATAGTGAAAGCCAGCCCTGAAGGTGTGTTTGAGACGGTCGCAACTAATGCCGCCCAGCAATTTGTCTATGATCCCATAATTGTGGACGGTCATGCCAGTGCGGTATCAGGCGTGCGTTATAAATTCGCGTTTTATTTGAATAAATAAGAAATGACAAGCTTGGGGGGCGGCCATAAGGGTCGGCCCCAAGGTCGCTCCCCAGGGTCGCTCTCAAGTCCTCGCAAGAGGAGAGGGGTCTAGCCTTCCAATCCCACAATCGTTCTGGCGAAATCGCGGGCGTTGAAGGGGGCTAGGTCTTCGATTGCTTCGCCCACCCCAATGGCGTGAACGGGCAGGCCAAACTTGTCGGCGCAGGCAACCAGCACACCGCCGCGCGCGGAACCATCTAGTTTGGTCATCACAATACCCGAAATATTGGCAAGTTTTTGAAATACTTCCACTTGATGCACCGCGTTTTGCCCGGTGGACGCATCCAGCACAATCACCGTATCGTGGGGTGCGCCCTCAATTTTTTTGCCGATAACACGAACGACTTTGGCCAGTTCGGCCATCAGTTCCTCGCGGTTTTGCAAGCGCCCTGCGGTGTCGATCAACAGCACGTCTACACCGTCTGCAAGGGCGCGCTCAAGTGCTTCATAGGCCAGCGCAGCGGCGTCAGCGCCAAGCTGTTTGGTAATGACGGGAACACCGGTACGTTCCCCCCACACCTGAAGCTGTTCAACGGCGGCCGCTCGAAAGGTATCTCCTGCGGCCAGCATCACCTTTTTGCCGTCGTCTTTAAATTTTTTCGCCAGCTTGCCAATGGTGGTGGTTTTGCCCGCGCCGTTCACACCCGCCATGAGGATCACATGGGGCTTGTTTGCAGGATTAAGAGCCAGCGGCACCGCAACGGGGCTAAGGATTTCCTCAATCTCATGGGCGAGGAAGGTTTTCACTTCGTCGCTGGAAATTTCCTTGTCAAAGCGGTCTTTCGCCAGTGTGGCTGTTAGTTTAGCGGCAACCGCCACGCCCAGATCGCTTGTGATCAATAGGTCCTCGAGGTCCTCGAGCGTATCGTCATCCAGCTTGGCCTTGGTGAAAATGCCAGTGATACCACCCGAAATCGCGCTGGTGGATTTCCTGAGGCCGCCCTTGAGCCGTTTGAACCAACCAGATTTTTCAGGCTCAGGCTCAGGCTTAGGCTCAGGCTCAGGCTCAGGTTCCAATGTTGGTACTGGCTCAGCTATTATTTCAGGTTCTGGCTCTGTTAAAGGAGCTGGCTCAGGCGTTACCTCTGATTTAGGTGGTGGCGCCGGCTCTGGCTCTGGTACAGGTTGAGGTTTTGGTGTTGGTTCCGGGTCAATCTCTGGCACTGGATCAAGATCAACAACGGGGTCAATTGCTGGTGCAGGCGCAGCGGCTTCTGGCTTCTGCTCGGGCGTGCCCAGATCAGGACCCTGCGACGGTTGCGTTAGGGCTTCGACCGTTTTCTTTTTTTTAAAACGGCTGAACCAGCCTTTTTTCTGTTCGTCTGTCATTGTGCCGGATCATTCCCTTGGATATTGAACGCGCATATTGACCGCGTAAATATTCGTCACTCGACGGTTTACCCGGCAAGCGTAGTTTTGCCAAGTGCGCGCTGCGGGTTTCCCTATCAAGTCGCCGAATGACGATTGCTACGGCGTCCCCACCATGCAGCCGTCTTTTACCGCGCTTAGTGTTACGTCAACCATATCGCCCGCTACGGCATTTGTTTCAACCGTTGTCGGGATAAATTGTTCACTGTGGCCGTGGGCAACCACTTTGCCGTCGTCACCTTCAAATACTCGTTCGACCAATATGGTCGCTTTTGTACCAAATGCGCGCTGGAACAGTTTGGCTTCTTGGATTTTGCCAAGGTCGCGCAGGCGGCGGGCGCGGTCTTTGCGGATATTTCCCGGCACGGGCGGCATTTTTGCAGCCGGTGTGCCTTCGCGCTCTGAGTAGGGGAAAACATGCAGCCAGGTGAGGTCACAGTCTTCCACCAATTTCAGGCTGTTCTCGAACATGGCGTCGGTTTCGGTGGGGAAGCCCGCGATAATATCAGCGCCGTAGACCATATCAGGCCGTGCCTTTGATACCCGCTGGCAAAATTCGATGGCATCCTCGCGCATATGCCGGCGCTTCATGCGCTTGAGGATCATATTATCGCCGGCTTGCAGGCTTAGGTGTAGGTGGGGCATCACTCTGGTGTCACTGATGACGGCATCATAAAGGGGTTCATCAACCTCGATACTGTCGATTGAACTGATACGCAGGCGCGGCAGGTCTGGCACCAAAGTCAGAATTTTTTGGACCAAAACGCCAAGCGTGGGTGCGCCAGGTAAATCCTCGCCGTAGCTGGTGATATCAACGCCCGTTAGCACCACCTCGTTATAGCCGCGCCCAACAAGAGTTTTGATCTGCTCAACAACTTCGCCAAGCCCGGTCGAGCGACTGTTGCCGCGCCCATACGGGATCACACAAAAGGTACAGCGGTGATTGCAGCCGTTTTGGATTTGCACAAACGCCCGTGCGCGGTCGCCAAAGCCGTCGATCAAATGTCCGGCGGTTTCTTTGACTGAAAAAATATCGTTTACTTGCACCCGTTCAGCACCAGCAAGCCCCAAACCTATGAAGCTTTTTGCCTCTAGTTTTTCCGCGTTGCCGATCACGCTTGAGACTTCGGACATGTCTGCAAATTCACCGGGGTTGATCTGAGCGGCGCATCCGGTGACAATGATCGGAGTTTGGGGGCGCTCGCGCTTCATCCGGCGGATAGTTTGGCGCGCTTGGCGGGTGGCTTCGGCGGTTACGGCGCAGGTGTTGACAATAATAATATCATCTAGCCCGGCATTTTCAGCGTGACTGCGCATCACTTCGCTTTCAAAAGTGTTTAGGCGACAGCCGAAGGTTATAATCTCAGGTTTTTGGCTCACAAGTCGCACTCGCCCGCATAGACAAGGGTCGCAGGGCCAGCCATTTCGACCGTGCCGTCCTCAAGCCATGATATGTCTAAGTCACCGCCGTCTAGGCGCACCGTGGCATGTCGGTTGATCAACCCTTTGCGGCTTGCGGCCACTACGCTGGCACAGGCTGCGCTGCCGCAGGCCTCTGTTATGCCTGCGCCGCGTTCCCACACCCGCAGCCGGAGGATGCCGTCTTTGATGCTGGCGACAGAGACATTGGCGCGTTCAGGGAATAGGGTATGTGTTTCAATTTTGGGACCAAGGCTTTCAATAGGTGCTTCCTCTGCGTCCTCGACAAAAAACACCGCATGCGGATTGCCCATATTAACACAGCCCGGGGCGCTGAGGCCGCCGTAGGTGAAATCGGCACTGTCGGTGTCCATAGGGTGGGCAAGCGGTATGCAATCCCACTGAGTGTGGGCAAGGCCCATATTCACCGAAATTCCGTTCGGGGCATGTGTGGCTTTTAAAAGCCCTGCATCGGTTTTAATGCTAACAGCTGGTTGGCCTGTCTCGTCAAGCAGCCGCATTCCAACGCAGCGCGTGGCGTTCCCGCAGGCCCCAACCCGGCTACCGTCGGCGTTCCAGATTTCCATAAAAACATCGGCATTTTTGCAGTCGCGCAGGATGATCAATTGGTCGCAGCCAATACCTCGTTTGCGGTCAGCGATACGCGATGCGCGCTCGGGCGAGACATCAAAATCCCGCACACGGGCGTCCACCACGACAAAATCATTGCCGAGGCCGTGCATCTTCAGGAAGGGCCATGTTTGTTTTTGTGCGCTCATAAGGCCGCTTATATGGGGTTTGGGGCCGTAAAGTCTACTCAAACTGTATGTTTCTCACCGGACGGTTAAACTCGCAGTGTCTTGCGGGCATGGGGGCTGTAAAGCGGATCAACGCGCATGGGATTATGAAAAGACCAGCGGCAGGATATAATAACACAGCGTAGCAACGACAAAGGTGCCCATCACATTGAGCCACAAACCTGCGCGCATCATATCTGGCACATGGATATTTCCTGTGGAGAAAATCACCGCGTTTGGACCTGTCGCGACCGGCAACATAAAGGCGCAGCTCGCAGCCATTGCTGCTGGCGCCGCGAGGAATATAGGGTCGATGTTCGTTGCTGTTGCAAGCGCGCCTAGAACTGGAACAATTGCGGCTGTGGTCGCCGTGTTGCTGGTGATTTCTGTTAAGAATGTGATCAAAACAACAATCGCAAGGATGATCAAAAATAGAGGGGCACCCGCGAGGCCCGCCATGGCTTCCCCCAAATAAATAGCAAGGCCGGTTTTTGTGATGGCGGCAGCCAAACTAAGCCCACCTCCAAACAGCATGATCACGCCCCACGGTAGTGCAGCAGCACTTTCCCAATCCATCAAAGCCCCGCCGCGCTTGGCAATGCCGGACGGAACGATAAACATCGCAAGCCCTGCACCAACCGCGATATGCATATCAGACAGGCGGGCCACGAACGGCAACAGGTTGGTTAGCCAGTCCCAATTTACAAAGGCTTGGCGAAAGCTCCACATTAAGGCCATTGTGATCATAATGGCGGCAACCCTGCGTTCGGGGGTGGTCATCGGTCCAAGCTCTGCTAATTCTTGTTGCACCACATCCGAGCCGCCTCGCACTAGCTTGCTTTCAAACGGAAAACAGATGCGTGTAAGCACGACCCACGCCAACGGCACCATGATAAATACGATTGGAACGGCAAACATCATCCACTGATAAAAAAGGATTTCCCGGCCTGTTGTTTCCTCGATAAACCCTTTCACAAACAAGTTGGGCGGTGTGCCAATATATGTGCCAAGCCCCCCGATGGAGGCCGCCCACGCGCAGCCGATCAACAGTGCAATTGTAAAGCGGTGATCACTGGCTTTTTTACCAAGGATTGTTGTGGCGACCGTAAGGGCAATAGGCACCATCATTAGGGTTGTGGCAGTGTTGGATATCCACATGGACAGCAAAGCACTTGCCCCCATAAATCCGCCGATCAACGCATACGGGTGATCCCCGACACGGGCGAGGATATTGAGCGCGATGCGCCTATGCAAATTCCAGCGCTGCATTGCCATAGCAGCTAAAAAGCCCCCCAAAAGCAGGAAAATCACCGGCCGCGCGTAAGGCAGCGATGCATCAGCGCTTGAGCCAATGCCCAGAACCGGGATTAGAACAAGCGGCAGTAAACTGGTGGCAGGCACGGGGATTGCCTCGGTGGCCCACCAAGTAGCGAGCAAGGCTGCGACAGCAACTGTGCTCCATGCTTCAGTGTTTAACCCATCAGGTGTTGGCAAAAGCAAGAGTAAACTGAACAGCAGTGGCCCTAAAAATAGCCCGATATTTTGATATCCAGCGCGTTTTGCTGTTGGTGGTGTGTTCACGCTCATATGCCTTTTTGCCCCTTTGCAAATAAATTCGCCTCAGGCCCCCTAGCAGCCCTCCCCCCTTTGGATAAGGCTAACGGCGCTTTGTGGAAAGCCAAATCTTAGAGGCTGCTGTGTTTTTCTTGCTAAGTCAGTGCCAAGTGAAACTAGCACTTGCGAACTTGGACGGCGCGCGTATCCTCTAGCCGGGGGACTTCTACAGCTGGGAATTTTTGATCAAGGGGACTTATGATGTCAGGGAATAAAAAAGGGTTGCTTGGTGTGGCGATCGTGATTGTTGCAGGGTGGTTTTGGTATCAGTATCAAGCCATGCAGCCAACAATTGGCGCTCAACAAGAAACAACAAAGGCATCTGCCGAGCCTCTAAGTCTTGCTGAATTCCAAGATAAAGTCTTTTGGGATACGGCCAAAAAATCCCCCGAAACACTCAGCAGCTTGCGCTATTTTGAAAGCCAAGGCATCACCGAGCATAACGGCCGCCTTGATGACATATCTGTTGCACGCGCAAAGGCTGATTTGGCAGATACCAAAGCCGAACTTGCGCAGCTGTTGACCTATGATGATGCGCTTCTCAGTCCTGAGGAGAGGCTGAATAAATCCCTGATGGTTTATACCATGCAGGAAGCCATCAATGGGGAACGCTTCCTGTTCCACAATTACCCCATGACCCAACTTTATGGCTGGCACAATGGTATTGCGGGTTTTATCACAGGCACGCATTCCGTAACGGATGCTCAGGAAGCGGATTATTATATCAAGCGTCTGTATGCCACGCGTGCACAGTTTGATCAATTGATGGAACAGCTTCGCCTGCGAGAAGATCGAGGCATTATCCCGCCGACCTTTATTTTGGAAAAAGTACTCAAGCAGTTGCAAGGGTTTGTCAAAGCCGACCCCAAGAAAAACGCTTTTTATCTTGCACTGATGGGCAAACTTGAAAAGGTCGAAAGCATCCCAGATGCTGAAAAGTTGAAATATCTCGCCGAAGCCGAGAAGGCGATCAACACCGTGATTTACCCTATCTGGGCTGAACTTGAGGCTTATATAACCGCGCTCAAGGCTAAATCTACAAATGAAGCAGGCGCTTGGAAATTGCCGGACGGCAAGGCATATTACCAAAGTCAGCTAGAGCATTTTACCACCACTAAAATGACCGCTGATGAAATCCACGAATTAGGCCTGTCTGAGGTGGCGCGAATCCAAGGGGATATGCTGGCGCTGTTCGAAGCCGAAGGCTATGATACCAGCCAAAGTTTCCCGGACCTGATCAATGGATTTGCGGCAGAGGATAAACATTATTACCCTGATACAGACGCGGGCCGTGCGCAGATTATTAAGGACTATTCTGCCATGGTGGCGGAAATATCAGCCGGCATTGCGGATCAGTTTAACCTCAAGCCCAAAGCGCCGGTGGTTGTCGTTCGCGTGCCTGTGTTTCTAGAACAAGGCGCGCCGGGTGGCTATTATGACTTGCCTGCTTTGGACGGCAGTCGTCCGGGGCGTTTTTACGCTAATCTGTATGATATTCGCGCCACGCCCAAATACGGAATGCGCGCGCTGACATATCATGAGGCGGTGCCAGGGCATCATTACCAAATCGCTTTACAGCAAGAGCAAACCAGCTTGCCTTGGTTCCGGAAATTTGCGCGCTACACGGCTTATGTTGAAGGCTGGGCTTTGTATAGCGAGCGTGTGGCGCTTGAGATGGGTTTTCAGAAAACCAATTTCGATAAAATCGGCGCCCTGCAATCTGAGCTATTTCGCGCTGTACGGCTGGTGGTCGATACCGGAATGCATGACCGCAAATGGACCCGCGAGCAGGCGATCAAATATATGGCGGATAATACTGGCATGGCCATGAGCGACGTTGTTACCGAGATTGAGCGTTATATCGTGTGGCCGGGTCAGGCGACAGGTTATAAAATTGGTCAATTGACGCTCCTTCGATTGCGCGATGAAGCCCGTGCGACGTTGGGGGATAAGTTTGACATCCGCGAATTTCATGATCTTGTTTTGAAAGGCGGGGCCATGCCTTTGACTGTTCTTGAAGAGCAAGTGAATGCTTGGGTTGCCAGCAAAAGCTGAAGACCTTGGTTTTTCAAGGAACGGCATGGGTTTTTCAAGGAACGGCGTGCGCTTTTGCTTGACTCTGTGGGGTAAGTTTCCTAAACAGCGCTCGCTTCATTAGAAGAAACACTTTGCCAAGGATTATGGCTGTGTCTTGACCGGCTTGCCCGCAAGATACCCACCAGTTAGCGAGTTTCGCCCACTGGTGCCATCGGTCTTTGGGGTTTGTATCAAATGTAAGCAATTGAATTTAAACCGCTTTCACGGAAAGTAGAGCGCACTATGTTTGATAGTCTTTCAGACCGATTAGGGAGCATTTTCGACGGCCTCAAACGCCGTGGTGCTTTGAAAGAATCAGATGTTTCAGAAGCCATGCGCGAAGTGCGCATCGCCCTTCTTGAAGCCGATGTTGCGCTGCCTGTCGTTAAAGATTTTATCAAGAAGGTAAAAGACAAAGCGGTTGGCGCTGAAGTTCTAAAGTCGGTCACGCCCGGCCAGCAAGTGATCAAGATCGTCAATGACGAACTGGTCGCCATGCTTGGGGCCGAGGCTAGCATGATCAACACTATCGGTGTGCCGCCAACGGCGATCCTGATGGTGGGTTTGCAGGGCTCTGGTAAAACCACAACAACCGCGAAAATCGCCAAGCGCCTGACGGAAAAAGACAAGAAAAAAGTCATGATGGCGTCCTTGGATGTACGCCGTCCGGCTGCGCAAGAGCAACTTAGGGTCTTGGGTGAGCAGATCGGCGTTAAAACACTGCCGATCATCGAAGGCCAGATGCCGGTTGATATCGCCAAACGCGCGATGGCTGCTGCCAAGCTGCAAGGTTTCGACGTTGTTATGCTCGATACTGCGGGCCGCTTGCATGTTGATCAGGCTTTGATGGCCGAAGTGATCGCTGTGCGCGATGCAACAATGCCGATTGAAACGCTCCTGGTTGCCGATAGCCTCACCGGCCAAGACGCCGTGAATGTGGCAAAAGAATTTGATACCCAGGTTGGTATTACCGGCGTGGCGCTTACGCGGATGGACGGTGACGGACGCGGCGGTGCGGCTCTGTCGATGCGCGCGGTTACTGGCAAGCCAATTAAGCTCGCCGGGACGGGCGAGAAAATGGACGCGCTAGAGGATTTCCATCCTGAGCGCGTGGCCAACCGTATCCTTGGCATGGGCGATGTTGTTAGTCTGGTGGAAAAAGCCGCCGAGACCATCGACGAAGAAGACGCCAAAAAAATGGCCAAGAAAATGGCCAAAGGTGAATTTGATCTGGATGATCTCAGTAGCCAGTTGAAGCAGATGTCTAAAATGGGCGGCATGAAATCGATCCTTGGCATGTTGCCGGGCATGGGCAAGCTGAAGGGCGCTATGGGCAAATCGGGCATGGACGACAAAATGTTCAAACGCCAAGAGGCGATCATATCGTCTATGACCCCTGAGGAGCGCAAAAAGCCCAAAATGATCAATGCCTCGCGCAAAAAACGGATTGCGGCGGGCGCCGGAATGCAGGTTCCTGATGTGAATAAGCTTCTGAAAATGCATAAGCAAATGGCTGGCATGATGAAGAAAATGGGCAAGATGGGCAAAGGCGGGCGTATGCCCGGGATGCCCGGTATGCCCGGTATGCCCGGCATGGGCGGCGGAATGCCTCCCGGCTTCGATAAATTATTGAAATAACACTAATTTTTAACTTGAGAATAATTCCAATAGTGGAATTCTGAAAGGAAACTAAAATGGCACTTGTAATTCGTCTCGCACGTGGCGGCGCAAAGAAACGTCCTTATTACCGTATGGTTGTGGCTGATAGCCGCATGCCGCGCGATGGGCGTTACATCGAAAAAGTGGGCACTTATAATCCCATGTTGAATAAAGACGACGAGAACCGCGTGAAGCTGGATCTCGACCGCATCAAGCATTGGATGGGTGAAGGCGCGAAGCCTTCTGACCGCATCAGCCGCTTCCTTGAGGCCGCTGGCGTTCTGGACGGCAAAAAGCGTTCGAACCCAAATAAAGGCAAGCCGGGCCAAAAAGCGCTTGATTTGATCGAAGAAAAAGCTGCAAAAGCTGAGCGCGCTGCTGAAGCTGCGAAAGAAGCCGCAGAAGCTGCTAAGGAAGCCGCTAAAGCCGCTAAAGAAGCACCTGCTGCCGAAGATGCCGCTGCTGAGTGAGCAACATTTTAACTGAATAAAAGACGGCGCCCTGAGACATCAGCGCGCCGTTTTTTTATCTGTGGGTTTGTTGAACGGGTCTTAAACTGCCTCTCAGGACATTCTGTGCAGGGCGCAAACCTTGTTACCAGATGGGTCCCGAAGATAAGCAAGATACATCTTAACACCTCCACCTTCGCGCACGCCCGGAGGGTCTTCTATTGTGGTTCCACCGTTCGCCAAGCCTGCTGCATGCCATGCATCAATCAGATCAGGGCTTTCTGCTGCAAAGCCAATAGTGCTGCCATTTCCCCCTGAGGCCGGCTCACCGTCGATAGGCTTGCTAAGTGAAAAAACACCGGTTTTTTCGAAATAAAAACACCGGCCTTTTTCATCAATTACGCCGGGCTTATGGCCAAGCACATCTAAGATGGCATCATAAAATTTCTTTGATTGGGCAACATCGTCAGCCCCCAACATAATATGGCTAAACATTGGTAAATTCCTCTCATTGCTAGCGCGTGTCTTCGTGGGCATTAGGTAATGCAGAACATAATTTGGTCAATGTCTATTTCAGTTTCCAGTGTGCATAAAGCGCAGTCTTGTTTAAAGGTTTGGATCAGTCCCTTATACTGTGCGACAGTCTTGTCTGTTGAATTTGCATGGGAACCGAGGATGCTAAAAACTGTCGCTGTGAAGATTGAAGACATCTATATTCCAACCGCCCGGCGAGATGAACTTGCCCAAGACAAGCTTGATGAGGTGGTTGAAAGTATGATGAACGGAGATCAACAAAAACCCATAAAGGTCCGTGAAGGCAAGGGCCGTTATGTGTTGGTTGTCGGTGTGCACCGGCTGGAAGCCAGCAAAGCTGTGGGCGAGACAGAGATTAGCGCTTATATTATTCAGGCTCCAAAATTCTAAAGACTAAGTTTTAAGGTGGTTTAAGGTGATTGCTGATCGGCCAAAGCTGCATTGATCAGCACCCTAAGTTTGACATGGACCCCTGTATCAGGTACCGGGGTGTCAAATACTGTAATAGGACGGGCGTTGCGGCTAAATGTCTACGCCATATCTGGGCTTGTCCTTGATATCATGCTGCGTTCCAGCCAGTGACTTTGAGAGCAAATAATGACCGATGGGCAAAATGAACGCCGCCAAGCGGGTGTCGAGGGTAACTGGGTTTGTGTGGCTACACTGGGCGCGCCGCACGGGGTTAAGGGCGACATGCGCTTAAAGTCTTTTACCGAAGTTCCTGCGGCAATTTTCAAGTTTTCCGACCTGCGCTTCGGCGCGGACGGGGCGGCGGTAACATTGGTTAAAAAAAGCAAAACCAAAGACGGCTTTATCGTCCATATAGACGGCATTGATACGCCCGAAGATGCCAGCAACATGAAAACCAAACAGATTTATGTGTGCCGCGATAATTTTCGCGATGCGGCGCAGGATGAATTTTATCTGGCTGACCTGATTGGCCTTAGGGCGCATGATTTGTCTGGCACTGAGATCGGGGTGGTAACATCCTTTGACAATTTTGGATCGGAAGATCTGCTTGAATTGGTCTTGCACGAATCTGTCAAAGGCTTGGGCCGTCATATTTTTGTACCGTTCCGCAAATCCTTGGTGCCAACCATTGATTTGGATGCAGGTATCGCAGTGATTGATTTTGCCGAATGGCAGGCAACCCAGACCAGCGAACGCGATACAAATGATGCCGATATATCTATTCAAGATATTGAAAATTAAGGGGAAATCATGTGACCCCTCAGTTCACCGCTCAAATATTGACCCTGTTCCCTGAGATGTTCCCCGGCACCCTTGGCCAGTCGCTTGCAGGGAAGGGCCTAGATGCCGGACTTTGGGCGCTAAAAACACTGGACATCCGCGATTTTTCAAGCGATAAGCACCGCTCGGTGGACGATACCCCCGCGGGCGGTGGCCCGGGGATGGTAATGCGCGCCGACATTTTGGGAAAAGCAATTGATGCGGCAAAGGCCGAGGCTAACCCAAAATGGCCCCTCGTTTACATGAGCCCGCGCGGGCGCCGCTTTGAGCAGGCAGACGCGAAAAAGTGGCACAGTGCAGGGGGGGTGACGATCCTATGTGGCCGATTTGAAGGCGTTGATGAACGTGTTCTTGAGGCGCGCGGGGTTGAAGAAATAAGCGTTGGTGATTTTGTGCTGTCAGGCGGTGAACCGGCAGCCATGGTTATGCTAGACGCGGTGGTGCGGCTTTTGCCCGGTATTATGGGTGCGAACGCAACACTAGACGAAGAGAGTTTCGAGAACGGGCTTCTTGAATATCCGCACTATACCAGACCTGCGGTTTGGGAAGGGCGGGAAATACCCGAGGTGCTAACTAGCGGGCATCACAAGAAGATCGCCCAGTGGCGACGCGCTAGAGCAGAAGAAATAACGCAGACACGCCGGCCAGACCTCTGGTCGACCTATGTAAGCGCAGAAAAACAGAAAGACTAAGACAGATGAATATCCTTGAGAAACTAGAAGCCGAGCAGATTGCAAAGCAAACTGAAGGCAAAGAAATTCCAACATTTGCAGCCGGTGATACCCTGCGCATCGACGTAAAAGTACGCGAAGGTGACCGCGAGCGTACTCAGGCATTTGAAGGCGTGTGCATTGCGCGTTCGAACAAAGGCATCAATTCAAACTTCACCGTCCGTAAGCTTTCTTACGGTGAGGGTGTTGAGCGTGTTTTCCCACTGTATGGCCCTGTGGTTGAAAGTATCACTGTTGTACGCCGTGGCCGTGTACGCCGCGCGAAGCTATATTATCTGCGTGGGCGCACGGGTAAATCAGCGCGTATCGCCGAGAAGAAAGACTTCAACCGCAAGAAATAACTGCGTAATAATATTTCAAACTTCTGTTGCGCAGTAATATTATCTTGCGCCTTATTGAAGTGGGTTATAAAGAACGGGGGCAAGAGAAATCTTGGCCCCGTTTTGCTGTTTTATACTCTATTCAGGGCCATCAAGTGTTGTCACGTTAGGGGACTTGTCGTCACGGCAAGACCTTAGCTGTTATCCTGGGATTTGATCCCGGTATCCAGACAGTGTTTGAGGCTGTTATAGTTTTGAGGGATGACACAAAGATGGCCCCTGCGATCAAGTGGCGCAAGCGCCAGCTTCGCAAACACGGGGTGAAGTTGTAAGGTTTTCAAGGGTGATTTCTCGTCGTTCGACGGCTTGACCGGCGAATATAGAGTGTTGCTTAAACATAGGCTCGCCGGCCAAGCCGTCGAATGACGAAATGCAGAAACCGTCGGGTAACGAAATGTAGAAGTCGTCAGGCGACAGTTGAGACATTGACAAGGTTTAGAAGGTAAAGAGATGCCACAGTCTAACAAAATGACCATGTATGATAAAATATGGGCGAACCATATTGTCGAAGATCGCGGGGACGGGTCGGCGCTTCTATATATTGACCGACATCTGGTGCATGAAGTTACAAGTCCTCAGGCATTTGATGGCTTGCGCGCATCGGGACGCACTGTTCATCGGCCGGATAGTATTATCGCGGTCCCGGATCATAATGTCCCCACCAAAGACCGGCATTTACCGAACCCTGACCCTATGTCTACAGCACAGCTCGATGCGCTTGAGGCCAACGTTAAAGACTTTGGCCTCGATTATATCCCTGTGGATGATGCGCGGCAGGGCATTGTCCATGTGGTAGGACCAGAGCAAGGTTTTACCCAGCCGGGTGTGACACTTGTTTGCGGTGATAGCCATACTTCAACCCATGGTGCCTTTGGCGCGCTGGCATTTGGTATTGGCACCTCTGAGGTGGAACATGTTCTGGCGACCCAGACGCTACTTTTGAGAAAATCTAAAAATATGCGTGTGACCGTAACCGGTGAGATGCCAACGGGTTGCTCGGCCAAAGACGTGGCTCTTGCTATTATTGGGGCGCTCGGCACAGCAGGCGGTACGGGCTATGTGATCGAATATGCCGGGCCTGTGATTGAAGGCTTATCAATGGAAGGCCGCATGACGCTGTGTAATATGGCGATTGAAGCGGGGGCTCGGGCGGGTCTTGTGGCCCCGGATGATAAGACCATCGACTATATGCGCGGTCGGCCCTATGCGCCCAAAGCAGGCCAGTTTGAAGCCGCAGTCCCGTTCTGGAAGGCGCTTTCCAGCGATGAGGGCGCGGTGTTTGATAAAGAAGTCATGATTGTGGGCAGCGAGATTGTACCGCAGGTCACATGGGGAACCAGCCCAGAGGATGTCGTGGCTGTTACGGGCCGCGTACCAGCTCCAGAAAGTTTTAGCGATCCTGCCAAGCAAGAGGCTGTGGCCAAGGCGCTGAACTATATGGGCTATGCGCCGGGAACCGGTATGACCGAGTTTCCCATTGACCGGGTGTTTATCGGCAGCTGTACCAATAGTCGGATCGAAGATATGCGGGAGGCCGCCGCCGTGATCAAGGGCCGCAAAGTGGCGGACCATATCATCGAAGCGATGGTTGTTCCCGGATCGGGCCTCGTGAAACTGCAAGCCGAAGAAGAAGGTCTTGACCGTATTTTTACCGATGCCGGGTTCCAGTGGCGCGATCCGGGCTGTTCGATGTGCCTTGCTATGAACCCCGATAAAGCAGGGCCGGGCGAGCATGTTGCCTCGACCAGCAACCGCAATTTTGTTGGCCGCCAAGGACCGGGATCAAGGACGCATTTGGTGAGCCCTGCGATGGCAGCGGCAGCGGCGATTGCAGGTCACTTTGTTGATGTACGCGATTTTTAGGGGCTGAGGATTATGAAAAAATTTACAGAAATCAGATCAATCGCAACGCCGTTTCCGCGTGTTAATATTGATACCGATATCATTATCCCGGCCAAGCATTTGAAATCGATCAAACGTACAGGGTTTGGCGACCATGCGTTTGAAACCATTCGTTTTGAGGCGGACGGAACGCCTATTCAAGATAATGTTTTTGATTGTGACCGGTATAAAGGCGCTTCGATTTTAGTGACGGGCGATAATTTTGGGTGTGGCTCCTCAAGAGAACATGCGCCATGGGCAATATCCGAACTTGGCTTTCGCTGTATTATTGCGCCGTCTTTTGCCGATATTTTTGCTGGTAATTGCGTTAAAAATGGAATTCTTACTGTTGCGTTGCCGCAAACCGATGTAGACGCGCTGGTTCTCGCGGCTGAAGCTGGTCACAAAATATGTGTCAATTTACCCAATCAAACTGTCACATGTGGAAATGCGCATTATGAGTTTGATTTTAATTCAGCGCACAAGCAAATGTTGCTCGACGGGCTTGACGAAGTGGGGCAAACCCTCAAGTCGGCGGCTGCTATCAGCACCTATGAAGATAAGCAAAAGTTAACCACTCCGTGGCTATTTAAAGCCTAGACTTGCACACCAGAGGCACATGATTATGACCAACTATTCGATAATGATCTTGCCGGGCGACGGCATTGGCCCTGAAATTATGGCGGAAGTCCGCCGTATTATGGCATGGGTTGAAGATGTGCATTCCGTGACATTTGATGTGACAGATGGCTTGATTGGCGGTTGCAGTTATGAGGCACACGGCGTGCCTTTATCGGACGAAATTTTAGCCGCCGCGCGGGAGGCAGATGCCATTATTATGGGCTGCGTTGGTGGGCCTCAGTGGGACGGCAAGACCGACTATGACAAGCGCCCAGAAGCTGGATTGTTACGGCTCCGAAAAGAACTTGATTTGTTTGCTAATCTGCGTCCGGCCATGTGTTTTGATGCGCTGGCGGATGCCTCTAGCTTAAAGCGCGAATTTATCGCTGGGCTTGATATATTGTTCGTGCGCGAACTTGCAGGCGGCGTTTATTTTGGCGAACCGCGCGGAATTGAAACCCTTCCCGGCGGTGGCCGCGTTGGAATTAACACTCAACGTTATAGTGATGCCGAGATTATCCGCATCGCTCGCGTGGCTTTTGACATGGCCAGAAAACGGGGCGGGCGCGTCCATTCTGCGGAAAAAGCAAACGTGATGGAATCCGGGCTATTGTGGCGCGAAGAAGTAAGCAAGCTGCACGCTTCAGACTATGCTGACGTTAAACTTGAGCATATTCTCGCCGATAATTGCGCGATGCAATTGGTGAAAAACCCCAAACAGTTTGATGTGATCCTCACGGATAATTTGTTTGGTGATATTTTATCGGATGCCGCTGCGATGCTGACGGGGTCTTTGGGCATGTTACCCTCAGCCTCATTAGGGGATGGTGGGCCTGGGCTATATGAGCCTGTACATGGTTCTGCCCCTGATATTGCGGGGCGCGGCATAGCCAACCCAATCGCTACAATCCTAAGCTTTGCCATGGCTCTACGGTATTCGTTAGGCATGGGCGCGGCTGCAGATCAGATTGAGGCCAGCGTTTCCAAAGTGCTGGACCAAGGCTTCCGAACCGGCGATTTGATGCAAGCCGGTTTGATGCAAGATGGAATGCAGCAAGTGGGGACTGCCGGCATGGGGGATGCTATCCTCGCCGCGCTGGAAAATAATTGAGATTTTAGAATAAAGAGGAACGCCACTTGAGCGTCCTTAGGAGAATAAAATGAGTTTTCGTGTCGCTGTCGTTGGGGCAACAGGCAATGTAGGCCGTGAAGTGTTAAACATACTCGCGGAACGGAATTTCCCTGCAACCGAGGTGATTGCCATCGCATCTCGGCGGTCACTGGGCCAAATGGTTGGTTTTGGTGACAGGGAACTCAAGGTTGTCGCGCTTGATACCTTTGATTTTTCTGGCACTGATATTGCGCTGTTTGCTGCGGGCTCTGGCGTTTCCAAACATTATGCACCGATTGCGGCCAAAGCTGGCACAGTGGTGATTGACAATTCATCCTATTACCGGATGGACCCAAATGTACCGCTGATCGTGCCCGAAGTTAATCCTGAGGCCTTAAAGGGGTTTGCCAAGAAAAACATCATCGCCAACCCAAATTGTTCAACCGCGCAAATGCTTGTCGCCTTAAAGCCCTTGCATGATGCGGCGGTAATAAAGCGCGTCGTTGTTTCGACATATCAGTCTGTATCCGGCTCTGGTGCGGCTGCGATGGACGAGCTCTTTAGTCAAACCCGCGCGGCTTTTGTGAATGATCCTATCGAATGCAATGTCTACCCCAAACAGATCGCCTATAATGTGATCCCGCACATTGATGTCTTTATGGATGACGGTTCGACCAAAGAAGAATGGAAGATGGTCGCCGAGACCCACAAAATGCTTGATCCCAATATCCAATTGACAGCAACATGTGTCCGCGTTCCGGTTTTTGTTGGTCATGCCGAAGCGATTAATCTGGAATTTAAAAAGCCTATCAGTGACGATGAGGCCCGTGAAGTGTTACGGTCTGCCCCCGGATGTTTGGTGATTGATAAGCGCGAAGACGGCGGATATATCACGCCGGTTGATTGTGTTGGTGATTTCGCCACCTATATTTCGCGTATTCGCAAGGATCCAACCGTTAAGAACGGCCTTAATATTTGGGTTGTTTCGGATAATTTAAGAAAGGGTGCGGCCTTGAACGCAGTGCAGATCGCTGAAGAGTTATTGTCTCAAGGCTTGCTGAAAGCTGGCTAAACGCACAGAGGGCAGTCTTCAAGCGGGCGGAATTAGATAAAGTCGCCCTGATCTCCTATGACATGCTCTTTCGGGAATATTAGGCGGATGCTCGTACCTGATTGCGCGCCTGTCTGGCTGTTGATTTCCATGCGCCCGCCCTGGCGTTCCATCAAGAGGCCCGTTAGAGGCAGGCCCAAACCGCTGCCGTCTTGGTGCATGCTGTAGGCGCTTTCGAAGGAGGCCAAACCGTCTTTGGCCGTTTGAATATTCTCCTGTGTCATGCCAACCCCGGTATCACGAACCGCCAGAAAGGCTTCGCCCTTATCCGTCATGCCGATCGAGATTTCAATCTCTCCCATGCTGGTGTATTTCACGGCGTTTCCGATGATATTCAAGAGCGCCTTTTTGGTATGATTGCTGTCCCCCATGACATAAATTGGTTCGCTGTGGATAACGGGCTTTAGGTCAAGGTTTTTAGCGGCGGCTTGCTCTTGAAGTAAGCGCCGTCCGGTGCGGGCAATGTCGCCAAGGTCAAATTTACAGCGTTCGGCCTCATTGCTGGAAATCTCAAGGGTGGAAAGCGATACGATGTCGCTGATCAGGGTCAGCAGGTCTTCGCCAGCCAAGCAAATTTCATTGGCATATTCATGTATGTGTTTTTCGTCAACTTGTCGGTCACGGATCAAGGAGGCAAAGCCGATCATCGCGCTTAAAGGGGTTTTCAGTTCATGACTGATGTTTGCCATAAACATGGATTTCGAATAATTCAGAAGCAAGGCTTCACTGAGTGTTTTCTTGAGCTGTTCCTGCGCGATATAGGTTTGAAGTTCCGCCCGCGCCCTAGCAGCCGCTATTTTGGCAAAATCAAATATTTCGTCCTCTAGTAAAATAGGGCGCCGGCTTAGGGCAACAATAAGCCCTATGGTTTGATTGTTTTCATCCTGAAGGGGATAACCGACATAGCCTTGGATGCCCTCATCAGCCAACATCTGGTCATCTGGGTAATAGTGCTGCACATTCTCCCGGTGGAGACAATAGTCATTGCGAACTGTATTAAAACAAGGTGTACCAACCAGCTTGTAGGTCATGGGCTCTGCCGGTTTTCCGTCCCATGTCATGCCGAGCGTTTGAACTTTGGTGCCGTCTTCTATCACTACGCCGATAATGGCAATATCGACCGCCATAGAAGAACACAGGGCTTGAGAAAGCTTTTGAAAATATTCAGCGCCGGAAACATCAGATAATTTATGAAGCAAAGCCTTTACGGCTGGACGAAGCGAGGTTTCGTCCGGGTGTGTTTCTGACGTATTGGCTGTATCGGCCATATTGGGCTCCCGGAACGCACGGACTGGGGGCATATTCTTTTTCTTTACTTCCACCGTCTAAAGTGGATCAATCCTCCTAATATATGGTTAATTGCGCATTTGCCAGTGGTTGACAATCAAAGCATGATTTGTCAGACCTTTTTAGGTATTGGGACTTTAACTTGGGGCTGGGCTGGCCGCCGAAAGGGTAAGAAATGTCATATTTTAAATCGGGTTTATCGCGCGTTGCATTGGTGTCTGTGTTGGCATTGTCGGTAGCGGCATGCAGTGAACAAAAGGCTGATCAGGCTGAGGCTGCAAAGGCTTCAATACCAACAGTGGCAGAGGCGGCAGCTTTTATAAAGTCGGCAGAAGATCAGTTGGCCTCGTCTGAGATTTATTTGGGGCGTGTCTCGTGGGTGAATAATAATTTTATCACATATGATACCAACCTGCTGGTCGCAGATGCAGACCAGAAATATATCGAACTTGGTGTTGAACTGGCGATGAAGGCCAAGCGCTTTCAAGAGGTTGAAATGCCAGAAGATATGGCACGCAAATTCAACAAGCTGGCACTAATATTGACCCTGCCTGCACCACAAGATGCCGAAAAAACTGGGGAATTGGCGACGATTAAAGCCAGCCTTGGGTCTATCTATGCGACAGGCAAGGTAGACATGGAGGGCACGCAGAAAACACTGGGTGAAGTGTCTACGATCATCGCCTCTGACCGCACACCTGAACGTTTGTTGGCAGCGTGGGATGGCTGGCGCAAGGTTTCGGTTCCCATGAAAGAGAATTATGCCCGCATGGTTGAAATTGCCAACGAAGGCGCGCGTGAACTGGGGTATCCTGATGTGGGCGCTATGTGGCGCTCAGGTTATGATATGGACCCAGACGACTTTACCAAAGAGGCTGACCGACTTTGGGGGCAGGTCAAGCCCTTGTATGATAGTCTTCAGTGCCATGTGCGTGCGGAATTGTCTGATTATTACGGGGACAGAGTGGTGCCTGATAAAGGCCCAATCCCGGCGCATCTGCTTGGCAATATGTGGGCACAAAGCTGGGGTAATGTGTATGAGTTGGTTAAACCAAAAGGCGGCGCTGCGAGTTACGATTTGACCAAACTTCTCAAGAAAAAAGACTATGATGCCAAAGATATGGCGCGCGCTGCGGAGGGCTTTTTTACCTCGCTTGGTATTGACCCGCTGCCGCAAACATTTTGGGACCGTTCGCTTTTTACCAAACCGGCTGACCGCGAAGTCGCCTGCCATGCTTCGGCATGGGATTTGGATGCCAAGGATGATGTTCGCATTAAAATGTGTACCGAAATTACAGGCGAAGATTTTGCCACCATGCACCATGAAATTGGCCATAATATTTATCAGCGCGCCTACCAAAACCAAAGCTATTTTGGGGCAACCGGCGCCCACGATGGTTTCCACGAAGCCATCGGTGATATGATCGCCCTGTCGATCACGCCTGACTATTTGAAAACAACCGGCTTGTTGGAAGATATTCCACCCGCAGAGGCGGACATCGCCATCTTGATGAAGCAAGCGCTTGATAAAGTAGCCTTTATGCCGTTTGGTTTGATGGTGGATCAGTGGCGTTGGAAGGTGTTCTCTGGTGAATTAACACCGGATACTTACAATAGCGGCTGGTGGGCACTGCGGGAGAAATACCAGGGTGTGAAAGCCCCTAACGAGCGCCCGGCGGATGCGTTTGATCCGGGTGCTAAATACCATATCCCTAATAATACGCCCTATATGCGCTACTTTCTTGCTCATATTTTGCAGTTTCAGTTCCACCAGTCAGCGTGCGAGCAAGCCGGCTGGCAAGGCCCTTTGCATCGGTGCAGCATATATGGCAACAAAGAGGTTGGTGCCACGTTTAAAGCGATGATGGAAATGGGCGCCAGTCAACCTTGGCCGGACGCTCTGGAAACCTTCACCGGTAGTCGCCAGATGGACGGCTCTGCGGTTGTAGCTTATTTTGCGCCTTTGAAAGAATGGCTCGACGAGCAAAATAAAGACCGTTCATGCGGTTGGTAATAGTATCACCTTGGCGGGGCGCTGGTCGCCTCGCCGGGTTTTGCGTTAGGACTGTTTCATGATCAATATTCGCCCGCGCCGTAGCATGCTTTTTATGCCCGGCTCGAACGCTCGTGCGCTTGAGAAAGCCAAAAGCCTCCCGTGCGACGGGGTGATTTTTGATCTGGAAGATGCGGTTTCACCAGACGCTAAGGCACAGGCCCGCAATCAAGTTCGGGCAGCGCTTTTGGCGGGTGGTTTTGGGGCGCGGGAACTGATTGTGCGGATCAACGGGTTGGCGACCAATTGGTGGCAGGATGATCTGGCAGCGCTTGAAGGTGCGACATTTGACGGGATTTTGCTGCCGAAGGTAGAAAGTGCAGAGGCGCTAGAACGCCTAGAGAAAGCCATTTGTAAGCAGGGGCAGGACGACAAAGCTTTGTGGGCGATGTTGGAGACCCCTCGCGCGTTTCTAAAGGCCGAGGAAATTGCCTCCGCCACAGAGCGTTTGCAAGGGCTGGTCATAGGCACCAATGATTTGGTCAAGGACCTGCACGGTGCGCACACAAGGGGCCGGTTGCCGGTTGTCACGGCACTTGGTATTGCTTTGTTAGTTGCGCGCAGTTATGGCCTGAGCGTGCTGGACGGTGTTTATAATGATTTCAAAAACACGGAAGGCCTTATTGACGAATGTAAGCAAGGCCGAGAATTCGGCTTTGACGGTAAAACCCTAATCCACCCCGCGCAGATTGACACAGCCAACGATGCGTTTGGTGTTACAGCGGCCGAACAGGCAGCGGCGAAGCGGTTGATAGAAGCTTTTGACAGCGCAGTTTTGGCAGGCAAAGGCGTAGCGGTCTTTGACGGCCGTATGATAGAAGACCTGCATGTTCACGAGGCCAAACGTATCGTGGCTATGGCCGAAGCCATCAAGGCCTGAAAACAAGCCAGCAAATCCATATAGTGGTTTTAATTCCCGATATGTTTTGCGAGGAACTTCTCGGTCTCGCTCAGCATTTTTAAGCGTGCGGCTTCGGTGATCATTGAATGGCCCCCATTATCGATTTGCACATATTTGCTAGGTTTTTTCAGCTTTTTCAGCCGTGTATGCATGGATTTCGACATCCTAAAGGGGATGCGCGCATCATCGACAGAAGACATCAGCAAGATCGGAGCGCTCATTTCCTTTGCTCTGTGGTAAGGGGAGACCATTTTATCGTCTGCACCTTTTAGTCCCATATTTTTAATCCAAACATTGCCGCCGATGGTTTTTTTATCGTTCGTTTTTATCTGCAGAAGATTGGGGACACCATTGATGGAAATAGCGCATTTATAAAGACCCGGTTCCATAATCGGACCCATCATAGCGGCATAACCTCCGTATGAGGCCCCAACGATGCAAATGCGGTCTGGGTCAGACATGCCTTGATCAATGAGCCACCGTGTGGCGTCGGTCACATCATTTTGCATCAAACCACCCCACTGTTTCACACCTTTACTACGATAGGCCTGCCCATAACCCGTAGAACCTCGGAAATTCGGCTTGAGAACCAAATAGCCCCGATTGGCATAAAATTGTGACCAGAAATCCCATTCTGCCGTGTCGCGCGCATGTGGTCCTCCGTGCGGTAAAATAACTGTCGGCAGATTTTTTGCCTCCTGGTTTTTAGGCACGGTGATATAAGCCGGGATTTGGCTCCCGTCGCGTACAGGTATGGAAATACTTTCTGTAAGGGCGGTCTTTTCTATGTCAATTTTGTCATACACCGGGGCGATGAAATGCACCTTCTTGGCGGCGCGGTCATAAAGATAATAGTCGCCCGGATTGGTGGTATTTTGAGTATAGATTAGATAGAGCTGCTTATCTTTTGCACGAGACGCTATTCTGGTTGCTGCCCCTTTAAAAGCACGCTTCATACTGCTTTGGACAATGCGAAAGGTTTTGTCAAAATATTTGATACGATAAAAATCGTCTGTATAGGCAACACCGATCACGACACCTGTGATTGGATCATAAACCAAACTTCCGACATCTACATCTTCATGCTGGAAGACTGTATCCGTTATATGTCCGGTTGAGACATCCAGTTTATAAAGCCCGGACGTGCCATATTTGGATTTACCGCTTACATATACCACGTTTGGGTCGGCGGAAAATCCACGAATATTATATTTGTCCCACCATTCCACATTTTTTAGGCTGGACCATGTTCCGTCTGGTTGTTTGAAGATGGCATAGGGTTGATCATATTTTACCCCCTTGTAGCCTGTTCCCAGCCGGATCGTAGAATTTTGGTCTGTGTACCAATTTTGAATGCCAGTGACTTCTTTCCTAATATTTTTCCGCCGCCCTGTTTTGACATTAACCTTGAAGACTTCTGAGTTGCCATCAATATCAAAATCCAGTTCTAGGAGAATGTGGTCTGGGTCGGAAGGGAGATAATCTAGGATTGTTTCAACTTGTGAAACACGCGCTACCCCTTTGCTTTTGGATCTGGTTTTTAATGCCTTTTTGGGTTTGCCAAGCCAGACATATTTTCCTTCATCTATAATGAAAGAAAGTGCCCGTGTATTATACGTTTTGCTTAAAAATTCCCGTCTATTTAAAAGCGATCCTGAGGAAAGAACAATAACATTCTCATTGGCCCATTGGTAAGTATTTAGGTCCCATTGCTCCGAGGGTGCGATAACCTTTGGATTTTCCCCCGACAAGCCTTGAACAACAATATGTTTTCGACCTTTTATACTAATCGAGAAGGCGATTTTCTTGCCGGACGGTGAAAGCTTTGCTTGGCTGAAGGTGGGTAGGGCCGCGAAGGCCTCGGTGGAAATTTTTGCGGATGGTGCGGCCGCATGTGCGGCGCTTGCCTGAAATAATATTGCCCCAACGAGACCAAGAGCAAGCGAGCACGCTAGCGCGCTTTGTTTCAGAGCCTGCTGGATGTAAGCGCCTGTGCGCATTACACTGGGCATTACACTGGCTAAACGGCTTGAGATTTTATTGAATGTGATAAATTTGGCAGTTGTAGAATAGACGATAGTCATAAAGTTTCCCCCTTAAACCCAACTTTTGTCATAGCGGTGAAGTTTTCAACTGGCAATAGATTTCCTTAGTCTAAAAGCTAAAAAAATGTCGGGGCTTTATGATATCTTTACTTGCCCTCTGGGGGGAGAGGGCGTTAATACTATTGCCGGAAAGCCTGTGCATGTTTTGTCGTAGCAGTATCGTGGCACGGATTAATCTATCGATCATTGTAAAACGTACATTGTTTATACAGGCTTGGTTTTCAGACTTAATTTCCGCCGACTTTTCTTTAAGGGGAAAATTTATGGCAAAGGCACAACGCCCGCTCTCGCCCCACCTGCAAGTTTACCGCTTCGGTGCGCATATGGCTGTGTCCATCATTCACCGTGTTACTGGCTCTATGCTGGCATTTGGCGCGATTTTGCTTACATGGTGGTTGGTTGCGCTCGCAACTGGGTACGAATATTTCAATATGGTGCAAAGCTTTGCAAGCTCGGCCATTGGCAGGTTGGTTCTGTTTGGCATTACCTTCGCGTTGATGCAGCATTTTGCCTCGGGCATCCGTCATTTGTTCATGGATAGTGGCAAGCTTTACGAACTGAAAGCCAATACAGCGAGCGCCAAATTTACCTTTGTATTTTCAGCGATCATGACATTGGTGATCTGGGCGGCGGCCTATAAAGTGATGGGGGCGTATTAATCATGTCTGATATGAACACACCTCTTTCAAAGGTTCGCGGGCTAGGCTCTGGCAAAACCGGGACCGAGACATTTATCAGCCACCGTATTCAAGCGGTTGCCAATATTCCGCTGGTGATTTTTTTCATAGTGTCCTTTGTTGGCAATGCGGGCAAAAGCCATGCTGAATGGATCGCGTGGATCAAGCAACCAATTGTATCGGTTCTGCTTATCCTGTTTATTCTGAATTTTACCAATCATATGCGCACTGGTTTGCAAGAGGTTGTTGAAGACTATGTGCATGGCCACGGCAATAAGTGGGCTGCGACGCTCGCCATTCGATTCAGTTGCGCACTGATCGCGGGTTTGAGCGTTTTTTCAATTTTACGCATTGCGTTTGGAGGCTAGAGAGTGAGCACAGCATATCCAGTTACAGAACATACCTATGACGCTGTTGTTATCGGCGCGGGTGGTTCGGGCCTTCGGGCAACAATGGGCTTGGCTGAAAGCGGCTTGAAAACAGCTTGCATCACCAAAGTGTTTCCAACACGGTCTCATACAGTTGCGGCGCAAGGCGGTATCGCAGCATCGTTGGGCAATATGGGCAAAGACACATGGCAGTGGCATATGTATGACACTGTTAAAGGCTCTGATTGGTTAGGGGACCAAGATGCCATTGAATATATGGTGCGCGAGGCTCCGGCAGCCGTTTACGAGCTTGAGCATTACGGCGTGCCCTTCAGCCGTACGGAAGAAGGCAAAATTTATCAGCGCGCTTTTGGCGGCATGACCACCGAATTTGGTGAAGGCCCCGCAGCGCAGCGCACATGTGCCGCCGCCGACAGAACCGGTCACGCCATGTTGCACGGGCTCTATCAGCAGTCACTGAAGCATGACAGTGATTTCTTCATCGAATATTTCGCACTTGATCTGATTATGGAAAACGGCACATGCCGTGGTGTCATCGCCATGAATATGGAAGATGGCTCAATTCACGCTTTTCGTAGCCAATCTGTTGTCTTGGCGACCGGCGGATATGGTCGAGCTTATTTCTCGGCCACATCAGCACATACTTGCACCGGAGACGGCGGCGGCATGGCACTGCGCGCGGGTCTTGCTATGCAAGATCTGGAATTTGTTCAGTTCCACCCTACGGGCATATACGGTGCAGGCGTGCTGATCACCGAGGGTGCGCGCGGCGAAGGCGGCATACTGAAAAACTCTGAGGGCGAACGCTTTATGGAGCGCTATGCTCCCTCTGCTAAAGATTTGGCGTCGCGGGATGTTGTCTCGCGCTCGATCTCGAATGAAATCAGGGAAGGACGCGGTGTTGGCAAAGACAAGGACCATATGTTCTTGCATTTAGACCATCTTGATCCGGCAGTTTTGCATGAACGCCTGCCGGGCATTTCTGAATCCGCCAAGGTTTTCGCGGGTGTTGATGTTACCAAAGAACCAATCCCGATCATCCCGACGTGCCATTATAATATGGGCGGCATTCCGACCAATTATCACGGCGAGGTTATTAACCCAACAAAAGATAATCCTGATGCAACTGTGCCGGGCTTGTTTGCCGTTGGTGAGGCGGCATGTGTATCTGTGCACGGCGCAAATAGGCTCGGGTCTAACTCGCTGATTGATCTAGTTGTCTTTGGCCGTGCCACTGCGCACCGAATTGCTGAGACTAGCAAACCGGGTGCCTCGCAAAAACCGCTTCCTGCTGGCTATGATGAAATGCCGCTTGGTCGCTTGGATGCTGCCCGTTATGCAAAAGGGTCGGCATCAACATCTGAACGCCGCCTAGAGATGCAGCGTGCGATGCAAACCCACTGCGCAGTGTTCCGCACAACCGAGTCGCTTGCTGAAGGAGTTGAGAAGATTGATACTGTCGCCGCAAATATCGGTGATATCAGAACCACGGATCGCTCGCTTGTTTGGAACAGCGATTTGATAGAGACACTCGAATTGCAAAATCTAGTGGGTCAGGCTGTTTTGACAATGCACGGCGCCGCAGCTCGCCAAGAAAGTCGGGGCGCACACATGCACGAAGATTTCCCTGACCGCGATGACAAAAACTGGATGAAGCACACGGCGTCTTGGTTTGACGGCAAGAAGGTTACCCTTGGCGAGCGACCGGTGCATGATTATACGCTTAGCGAAGAAATTGAATATATTAAACCAAAAGCTCGGGTTTATTAAGGGAGGAATGATCAATGGCTGAATTTACACTTCCTAAAAACTCGGTTGTCGGCAAGGGCAAAACTGTCAAGGCCGAAGGGGCGACAAATACTAAAGCTTTCAGCGTATATCGCTGGAACCCAGATGACGGTGAAAATCCGCGTATGGATACGTTTGAAGTTGATATGGATAGTTGCGGGCCGATGGTCCTTGATGCCCTTATCAAGATCAAAGATGAAATGGACAGCACTGTCACGTTCCGGCGGTCATGCCGTGAAGGTGTGTGTGGGTCTTGCGCGATGAATATTGACGGCAAAAATGGCCTTGCCTGTACCACGGCGATTGAGGATGTGAAAGGCGATGTTTCGATCACACCGTTGCCGCACCAAGAGGTCGTTAAGGACTTGGTGCCAGACCTGACCAATTTTTATGCACAATATGCATCGATCAAGCCGTGGCTTGAAACCCAGTCGCCAACACCAAGCAAAGAGCGTTTGCAGTCTCCTGAAGATCGCAAGAAACTGGACGGCTTGTATGAATGCATCTTGTGTGCATGTTGTTCGACCAGTTGCCCTAGCTATTGGTGGAACGGTGATAAATATTTAGGACCGGCTGTTTTATTGCAGGCTTATCGCTGGTTGGTGGATAGTCGTGACGAAAACACAGGGGAGCGCTTGGATAATCTTGAGGATCCGTTCCGCTTGTATCGGTGCCACACCATTATGAACTGCTCAAACGCCTGTCCAAAGGGTCTTAACCCGGCGAAGGCGATTGCGGAAACTAAGAAAATGATGGTTGAACGTAAGGGCTAAGGCTTGGCTCTGTGATTATTTTTTAGAGAAAATAAGGCGCTGGCATTTTTGATGCTGGCGCTTTTCTGTTTACGAACTGGCACTTTTCTGTTGGCGAAAGAGTATAACCGCAGGTTTTCTGGTTGCGGTCCTTTTTAAGGGCTGTTTGGGGAATGTTCGTTTTTGATCTTAACAGGAAGGATCTTTTGAAATTTGGCGGGTAGTTTTGTAAAGAGCGTATATTCAGGCCCTTCACGGTAGCCAGACAGGCGCCAAAGCCCGAGAAGTAACAGCCCGAATATGATACCGCCTAGCGCTGCTTTTACGGCTAAAATTATGATCGTAGGCCACAGCGTAGGGATTGGTATCATCGTCACAGCAAAGGCCATGGCGACACCGGCAATCAAGGGGCGTAATGAGCTTACGAATATCTCAGTTTTTTCGCCTAGAATATGCAGCAAATACCAAATTTCTATCATTAGAAAAAGTGCCGATGCACCAGAGAAGGTGTAGGCAATTGCCAGTGGGCCAGATATTAACCCCGCAGCAAGACAGCTTGCCCCATATATGAGCGCGCGCCCGGTCCAAAAAATCGCAGCTTTTTTTTGTAGTCCGGCAGTGATGAAGCCACTTTGATTAACTTCTGCGATGGCATTACATGCGCCGCCAACTGCTAAAATACTGAGATATTTACCGGCGGCAACCCATTGGTCTCCTAGTAATACGAGCACCAGTTCGGGCGCGGTTATAATAATTCCACATGTCAAGACGGTGCCAATTATCAGCGCTGCTCCAAAAATATTGGTAACTGCTTCTGCGTGGCGCCTAGAATTTCCCTGCATTTTGGAAAGGGCGGGCAGCATGGCTTCGCGTAGTGGCCCGATCATATCCCCGATCAAGACTCGCGCTAAATCCCGGGCGATATGATAAATGCCAAAAAACGCGGTGCTGGATGCACTGCGCACAATATATTCGTCAGAGGCGTTGGCAATATATAGCGACACGCTTCTTAGATAGCTCCAAGCTGCGAAATTAACATGCTCGGTAAGGTTCTTCAGGGTTAGATGGGGCCTATATGGGCGGATAATATGGCTGGAGCCGACAGCAAATAGCGATGACAATAATGATCCATACACCAGCGCCCAATAAGACTGTAAAATTAAAGCCATAACAACAACCGCTGTGACTTGCACAATTTTGTTGCCGGACTTTAATATGAAATCTGTTTTATACTTAAATTCACGCAGCAAAAGAGGGGTGGCAGGGCTGGCAAATGCATCAATGATTGGGATAAGAGCCATGAGATGAAGCACCGCCTCTACACGTGCATCTTTCAGAAAGAGGGCTGCCGGGCCCGCAACCAAAAAAACAGCTGATCCAGTAAGGAGACTTAGGATCAAGCGCATGGTCCATAGGGTATCAATATCACTACGCGAGAGGTTCGCTGCTTTGACAACGGCTTCCCCAAACCCAACTTCTTTTAATAAGATAAAGAATGCCAGCACCAAGGCGGCGGTGCCAAAGAGACCAAAATCTTCCGGAGTTAATAATCGGGCAAGCAAGGTGACCGATATTAACCCCAACAAGCGCACGAAAAAGCGCGTGCCAATCATGATGGCGGCACCCGCAAACGCTTTGGAACCGAGGTCATGGTCTGCTGATTTTTTTTCGTCGCTCACGGCAATCCTGTTTTGAAAGGATAATAGTTCACTTGATGCATTTTTTTCATGGTCACGCAATTGAAATTACAGACCGGTACAAAAATATAAGGGAAGGTCGAATGTAAAACCTAGTCCTCAAATCAGAATTTTGTCCTTAGATCAGCACTTTACAGGGTGGAATAGGGGAAAATAACAAGCGTAAAACGACATGTTAGGGGGCGCACTTGATTATTCTAGATAAATATCTTGCAGAGCTGCCCGCCGCTTAGCCGTTAAACCCATGGCATGTTCCAAATATGCTTCAATTGTTCCAAAATCATGTCGAATGGCTTGGTAAGATGCTTCCAAAAAATCGGCCTCAACACCGACCAATGGCAACACATCCGATGGCTTGATGGTTTGTCCCGCTTTCCTAGATAACCATTCGGCGATCGTGGCGGATGTGCTGTCTAGATCTACCGCATCGTTGGTCAGGAGGAAATCATGCATGATTTGGTCTTCGCTGATGCCCAGCGCTTTCATTAACAAGGCGCCTGCAATGCCGGTGCGGTCTTTGCCTGCTGTGCAGTGAAACAATAAGGCTCGGCCAGAGCGAGGATCAGCCGTTATGTCAAAAAAGGTTTTTAGGCCTTGTTGGTTATCAATGGGGATGGTTTTAAACGCGAGGATAAATTGTTGCCGCAGTGCTTGGGCCGGGAAATCTGTTTTTGCTAACTGGTCGTACAGTTCTTTGACCCAAGCGGCAGCGTTGCCGCCGATGGGAGTGGGGTGATACTCAGGCGCCCAGCCAAAAGGCCACTGTACAGGGTGTCTTACCTTTTCGGCGTCTGAGCGAAAATCGATCACTGTTTCGATGTCTCTAGCCAAAATTTCAGTGCCGCAGACCTCTGTCATCTCAGCTAGATGGCCTGACCGGAACAGTCGGCCCCACTGCATAGTGCGTCCGTCTGCAGAACTGTAGCCTCCCATATCGCGGAAATTTTTAACTCCAGACATGGGAATAATTCGGGCCTGTTTGCTCATGTGGCGTCTTTCTGGTTGCCGATATTTTTAAGGATTGAGGTGAAAATTAGGCTCAAACCCTTGAGGGTACGAAACAGTATCTAAGGCAAGAGGTCCAACAGTAAATGCCGCGCGGCATTTTTTATGGATAGGCAATATAATTTTGCTGGCTTGACGCTTTGTTTGGTCTTTAAATTACTATGATTTCTTTGTTTGAACATGGCTCTGCCCGTGCTAGAGCAAATTTAGCAAACTACTAAGGATCGCCGCCTGTGCACTCTGTGACTGAACATGGCCCACTGGATGCCTACCGGGCTCTGGAAACAGACGGAGAAATCCGCCCCGACAATGACCAGCTTCGCATCATTGATCATTTTGAACGTCTTTTCCGCGAGCTAACTGTTTATCCGGAAATCAGTGCCCGTGCGAAAGGGTTGTCGATTAAAAGTTGGCGTTTGGCGCATTTTTTTCGCTGGTCTGGCGGCGATAAAAAGCCACCGCGTGGTCTTTATATATACGGTGGAGTAGGCCGCGGCAAATCTATGCTGATGGACCTTTTTTATGATGTGGCCCCACTGAAAGCTAAAAAACGCGTGCATTTCCACGAATTTATGCTTGATGTGCACGCGCGCATGAAAGCTTGGCGTTCGTTGGGTGGTAAGGAACGTGCGGCGCTTGGGGGGCGCGCGAGCGAGGATGATCCTATCCCGCCGGTTGCACGGCAAATGGCACATGAAGCCACGCTTTTGTGCTTCGATGAACTACAGGTCTCGGATATCGCAGATGCTATGATCTTGTCGCGTTTATTCAACGAATTGATGGAATGCGGGGTTGTTGTTGTGGCCACTTCAAATCGCCCTCCGGATGATCTCTATAAAGACGGCCTTAATCGGCCTTTGTTTGAGCCCTTCATTGAAAAAATTAAAACTGAATTTGATGTTGTGGCGTTAAACGGCCCAACAGATTACCGGTATGATCGCCTGAAGGGGGTGGAGACATACTATTCTCCGGTCAATACCGCGACGACTGAGAAGCTATCTGAAGCTTTTTTTCGTTTAACGGACAGGGATGTTGATGACCGAGATAAAGTGCCATCAGATGAGCTGATCGTGCAGGGCCGCAAGTTGTTTGTTCCCAAGTCTGCGCGGGGTGTGGCTGTGTTTTCTTTTAAAAGATTATGTGCCAGCGCGCTTGGCTCTGCCGATTATCTGGCTATTGCCCGCGCATACCATACAGTGATTTTGGTGGCGATCCCTCAGTTGGGGCGGGAAAAGCGCAATGAAGCCAAGCGGTTTGTAACGCTTATTGATGCCCTTTATGAGCATGGCGTGAAGTTCTTGTGTTCTGCAGAAGTGCCGCCCGCTGATTTGTACCCCAGTGGAGACGGCGCGTTTGAATTTGAACGCACGGTTTCTCGTTTGATTGAAATGCAGTCTGAAGACTATTTGCACCGTGGGCACGGCGTGCAGGATTAGCAGCTCAAAATAAAGCGCAAAATATAGAATGGTTTCCCTTAATTTTTATAGCCATTATGAATAGATTTTTTAAAGTGAATGAAGGCTGCGGTCGCATTGAGAGGCGAACATTTAAACACTCAGGCTTGCATTGAGATGAATGGGCGTATTTTCAGGCTTTTTTATTCCCAAAACTGATCAGCTCTGCGTCTTGCGCATGGGTGATAGGCCAAAAAAAAGCAACTTTTGATAAGTTTTTTCAATAAGGTAACGTTTCGTCAACTAATGGTGTGGAAAGTAAGGCATTCATGGGTTGTCTCGTTAGGGTAAACGCGTTAGTTATCTCTTTGAATATACATTCGTTTTCAGTATGCGACAGCTATTACGCTTGTCGCCCAAACACATGGCTGGAGCAGTTTCATGGCACGTAAAAAAATCGCATTGATCGGTGGCGGTCAAATTGGTGGTACTCTGGCGCACTTGGCGGCGCTAAAAGAACTGGGTGATGTCGTCCTGTTTGATATTGTTGAAGGATTGCCTCAAGGCAAGTGCCTTGACCTTGCGCAGGCCTCTGCGGTGGAAGGCTTTAACGCCGTCATGAAGGGTGCTAATGACTATGAAGATATAGCTGGCGCCGATGTGGTGATTGTAACCGCAGGTGTTGCCAGAAAGCCGGGCATGAGCCGCGATGACCTTCTTGGTATCAATCTCAAGGTTATGAAATCAGTTGGTGAAGGCATCGGCAAACATGCTCCCGATGCCTTTGTTATTTGTATCACTAATCCGCTGGATGCAATGGTTTGGGCGCTGCAGAAATTTTCTGGCCTGCCAACACATAAAGTGTGTGGGATGGCGGGTGTATTGGATAG
>WFTS01000091.1 GCA_015485385.1 Kordiimonadales bacterium
ACACTTTATGGCCGCTATTGGGGGTGCTTAGAAGATCATCCCTGCCTTCATTTTGAAACCTGTTATTATCAAGCAATTGATTTTGCTATCAAGCACGGCCTTTCAACCGTTGAGGCTGGGGCACAAGGCCCCCATAAGCTTGCCAGAGGTTATACACCGGTCAAAACCTACAGCGCGCACTGGATTGCTAACCAAGATTTCAAAGCCGCCATCGAACGGTTTTTGAAAATTGAACGACAAGATATCGACGCCGAGGTGAACTATCTGACCACAAGAACACCCTTTAAGAAAAACTGAATAGCATCACACAAAAGAACGGATGATAAACTGTCATCACGTCCTAACTAAATTATTTCACTTTTTCTGTTGGTTTATCAGTTTTGGGCTGGCTTTTTTTACGCTTCGCACCCGAGGCACCCGCAGATGGACCTGTTGCATTCTTTTGTGAGGGAACAGGGCCATGGGCTGTTATTTCAAATGCCAGTTCTTTGTCCTTCACTTTCACAACCACTTCACCGCCTTTTGCAAGCTTGCCAAATAGCAGCTCATCGGCAAGGGGTTTCTTGATAGAATCTTGGATAACCCTTGCCAGTGGTCGCGCACCGTACATGCGGTCATACCCTCGCTCAGAAAGCCAGCGCTTTGCGTCTTCATCAAGCGAAATTTCCACATTCCTGTCTGCGAGTTGCAATTCTAGCTGCAAGATAAATTTCTCAACAACGCGCTCAACAACCTCAGGCGGCAAGAAATCAAATGCCACTGTTGCGTCCAGCCGGTTGCGGAATTCAGGGCTGAACATTTCCTTAATCGCATCTGCGCTTGCACCGTCATTGGTTTCACGCCCGAAACCAATGGCCGATTTATTCAATTCCCGCGCTCCGGCATTGGTTGTCATGATCACAATCACATTACGGAAATCAATTTTCTTACCGTTATGATCGGTCAAGGCGCCATTATCCATTACTTGCAGCAGTATATTGAACAAATCTGGGTGCGCTTTTTCAATCTCATCAAGCAATAAGACGCAGTGTGGGGTCTGATCAACTGCGTCGGTTAACAAACCGCCCTGATCAAAACCGACATACCCCGGAGGCGCGCCGATCAGCCGTGAGATCGAATGACGTTCCATATATTCAGACATATCAAACCGGTGTAATTCCACGCCAAGCAAGCTTGAAAGTTGCCGAGCAACCTCAGTTTTACCAACGCCTGTGGGGCCGCTAAACAAATAAGAACCAATCGGTTTGTTCGGTTCTCTAAGGCCTGCACGAGAGAGCTTAATCGCCGCTGACAGAGCTTCGATAGCCGTATCTTGGCCAAATACAACACGCTTCAAATCTTTCTCAAGCGTCTGCATAGTGCGGCTTTCATCGCGGTTCACGGTTTTTGGTGGGATGCGTGCAATCATCGCGACCACATGTTCAACGTCTTTCACGCCGATCGTTTTCTTGCGCTTAGAAGGGGCCAAAAGCATCTGTGCCGCGCCCGTTTCGTCAATCACATCAATGGCTTTATCAGGCAGCTTGCGGTCGCTGATATACCGGTCTGAAAGCTCAACGGCTGTTTTGATCGCTTCGGCCGTATAGCGCACACCGTGGTGTTCTTCGTAATATGGCTTCAAACCCTTGAGAATTTTGATGGTATCGCCGACAGAGGGTTCGTTGATGTCAATTTTTTGGAACCGCCGCAGTAACGCACGGTCTTTTTCAAAGTGGCTGCGAAACTCTTTATATGTCGTCGAGCCCATACAGCGAATTGTCCCGCTTGCGAGCGCCGGTTTCAACAGATTTGAAGCATCCATCGCGCCCCCGGACGTAGCACCCGCGCCAATTACTGTATGAATTTCATCAATGAACAGAACCGAATGCTCAGTGGCCTCCAATTCTTTCACCACCGCCTTCAGACGTTCTTCAAAATCGCCTCGGTAGCGGGTGCCCGCAAGAAGCGCGCCCATGTCCAACGAATAAATTGTAGAGGTTTGCAAAACATCTGGCACATCTTTTTCTGTGATACGCCTAGCCAATCCTTCTGCAATTGCAGTTTTACCCACACCCGGATCGCCTACCAGCAGGGGATTATTTTTGCTCCGCCGGCACAATATCTGTACGGCCCGTTCTAGCTCACGCGAGCGACCGATCAACGGATCAATTTTGCCCTGACGCGCTTTTTCGTTCAAATCCACACAGTAAGAGGCAAGTGCGCTATCGTCTTTTTGGCCAGAGGCTACATTTTCTGCTGTGGTGCGATCGTCTTCCCCCTCAGCCGTTCCGCGAACAGGGCGTTCCTCATTTTTACTGGGTACTTTTGCGATGCCGTGGGATATATAGCTCACTGCATCAAGCCGTGTCATATCTTGACTTTGCAAGAAAAACACCGCGTGACTTTCACGCTCTGAAAACAGCGCTACAAGCAAATTTGCTCCGGTCATTTCCTCGCGTCCAGAGGATTGCACATGCAGTAACGCGCGCTGTACCACCCGCTGAAACCCTGCCGTTGGTGTGGCCTCAAGGCCAGCCGTTTCAACCTTCAGATTTTCCATGCCATCATCAAGATACCCTATGATTTCAGCTTGCAATATCTCCACATCTACACCACAAGCCCGCAAAACGGCGAGTGCTTCTGGATCACTCAGCAGCGAGAGCAGCAAGTGTTCCAACGTCGCATACTCATGGCTGCGCTCGTTAGCTTCATTCAAAGCCCGGTGCAGAGTTTCTTCCAGATGGGGTGAAAAGCTTGGCACTATATTTGATCCTCTTACCTAATCGTTTCTAAGATAGCACAGCGTCTCATCTCATAAATAGCTCACCGCAGTTCAGGGCTATTCTTTTTCAAGTGTACATTGCAGTGGATGTTCATTTTGCTTAGCAAATGTCATCACTTGGTTCACTTTGGTCTCCGCTATCTCAAATGTAAAGATACCACAAACGCCTACACCCCGCTGATGTACTTGCAACATGACTTCCGTTGCCTCCTGCATCGTCATACGGAAAAACTGTTGCAGAACATGGACCACAAACTCCATCGGTGTAAAATCGTCATTCAAAAGAAGTACTTTATACATCGATGGTTTTTTAGTTTTAGCCTCAGGGCGCGTTAAGACACCTGTGCCGGTACCCTTATCGTCATCATCAATTTTTTTATCATCGTCAGACATATGTCCTCCAAGAAACATGTCCTTCTAATGTAATGTCATTAGTTTCCACTAAAAGGGTAAAGATGCCGTGAAAATTCATTATTTCTCACTTAAGATCAAAAAACCCCACGAATTTGATCGAGAAATCCCAGTAAAATCGAGAAATCTCAGTAAAAACGTCACTAAAGATCATCTGGAGCCGCAACACCTGAGCCAGAGAGTGCCGCCACAAGAGCCGTTTTAAGACGATCTAACCCCTCCTCTGATGACGCCTCACAGCGCGCAACCAAAACTGCCTGCGTATTGGATGCCCGCAAGAGCCACCAGCCATCTTCTGTTTGCACACGAACACCGTCCACGGTTGACATGTCCGCACCCTGCAGTTCTAGGCGTTCCTTAACCTCTTGAACCACCTCAAATTTTCGCACTTCATCACAGTCAAAGCGAAGCTCAGGTGTGTTGATAGCGGCGGGTAGGCCATCTTTTAAGGCGTCAAGATCACCGCCCTGTTTGGTGATGGCATTCAAAAAACGAATACCGGCATATGGGGCATCATCATGCCCATAAAATTTATGTTTATAAAAAATATGGCCCGACATTTCGCCCGCAAGCGGTGCGTCAAGTTCCACCATTTTGGCCTTGATAAGCGAATGACCGGTTTTCCACATCACAGGCTTACCGCCTAGCTCGGCGACCCGGTCAAACAGGGCCTGACTGGCTTTCACATCGGCAATAATCGGAGCGCCGGGAAGCTCTTGCAGTAAATCCCCGGCCATGACAGCCAGCATTTGGTCCCCCCACACCACTCGGCCTTGGCTATCCACAGCCCCAATACGGTCGCCGTCACCATCAAATGACAGGCCCAAATCACAGCCTTCCGCCGCGACCACATCTTTCAACTGCTGCAAATTCGCTTCCACAGTCGGGTCTGCATGATGATTGGGGAAAGTACCGTCTACCGCGCCGTTGATCACAATGTGCTTACCAGGCAAACGTTTCACCAAGGCTTCAATTGCGGGGCCAGCCGACCCATTTGCTGGATCCCAAACCACCTTAAAGTCCTGCATATCAACATCACGCACCAAACGGTCGATGTAGCGGTCAAAAATATCAACATGGGTGACAGTACCAGAGCCTGTTTCAAAGTCTCCCGCCGCAGCCAAGGCGCCAAGCGCCTGAATGGCCTCACCGTAACAGGGTTTCTTGCCGACCATCATCTTAAAGCCGTTATAATCTGGGGGGTTATGCGACCCAGTCACCATTACGCCGCCGTCAGTCTCCAACTCAAACACCGAATAATATAGCATAGGCGTGCCGCCAAGGCCAATGCACTTAACATTAACACCCGTACTGATAATGCCGTCCATCAAAGCGTTTGAAAGTTCGGGTGAAGAAACTCGCCCATCAAATCCAATACTAACCGTGGTACCACCACCACGCTTTATCATTGTGCCATAAGCACGGCCCAGAGCCGCTGCATCAGCAGCCCCTAAAGTATCGCCAACAATTCCGCGAATATCATATTCGCGCAAAACGGTAGAATGGAACGCGTGGGATGTCATAAGTCTCTCAATCTTTAGTTTTTCATAACGTGTCAGCGGTGCACCGAAAGGTCAATGGCTAACCCTGCCGGTGAAAGCTATTTTCTTACTTGGGTAACAAAGTGCGCTTGGCTTCATTCAACTGCGCTGCCATCCAGTCAGTACCGCCCTTGTCAGGGTGGCATTGGCTCATCAGCCGTTTATAAGCGCTATTGATGTCAGCTGTTGTTGCGCCTTGCTCTAAACCGAGGACATCATGAGCCTCTTTAGAGCTCATCGGGCCAACACGCTGCTGCTTCGTAGATTGGCCCTGCCGTTTGCCAGCGAAGGAAGCCGCAGACCTAAATGCCCCGCGCATACGCCACAGGGCAAAGGCCCCCGGCATCAAGGCGCTTACGGCACCGGCCCGAGCATATAAAACCAACCCTAACAAAAGGCTTGCTGCGATAACGGCCCAAAACAAGCCACGCTTGGCGCTCGCGACCTCAGCGCTCGCCCACCAATGAAGCAACAGCAAGAAGCCGCCAGCCAGCAGCATGCCAAACAGTAAATAGGCCATATTTTACGCCGCCTTGCTTTGGCGAAACGGAAGCGCCAGCGCATCCACCAGCCTTCGCACCTCTTGGCGTGCGGCCACATTCGACATAGAAAGCCCCTTGCCGTCAAGCCCGCCAGCCTCTTTCAGGTCCATCAAAGTCAGCCCCCGCAAGAACAGTTCACGGTAAATCACCCGTTCGCCAAGCCCTGAGATATAGCGCAGACCAATACGCTTTGTTAATTCGTTCAAAACCAGTTCGACACGCTCTTTATTTTTGGCGTGCAATGAGCCAACACGGTTTCTAAGCACAACCCAGTCGATAGTGCCGCCGTCAGCCACTTGGCGGCGCTGTCGGGCTTTCCAGACCATTTCAGCGTACAAGCTCGGCCCGACAACTTTGTGCGTGTCGGGGTTCACCCTTGCCAGAAGGTCCAAATCAACAAAACTATCGTTAACGGGTGTTACCAGTGTATCCGCAGCGGTGTGCGCAAGACGGGACAGATATGTGTCACTTCCGGGACAATCAACAACAATAGCATCAACCTCTGGTGCCAGCGCCATATACGCCGCCTCGAAGCGTGTTTTTTCATCGGCCTCGGCTTCATCAGATGTACGCAATTTCGAACGTGGCACCACCATTTCGGTTGGCATTGGCAGCGTCAAGCTGTTCTTGGTGCTGTATGAACGGCGGTTCTCAATATAGCGAGTAAGACTTTTTTGACGGGCATCAAGATCGATAGTGCCTACACGGTACCCCTCACGCAGCAAGGCCACAACAATATGCATTGCCGTGGTTGATTTACCGGACCCACCTTTCTCGTTCCCCAAAACAATCATATGTGGCCACTTTGGTTGCTGCGATTTGGCGCTCGGCTGATCATCTTTAGATTGGCCGGATGTCATATTGCTATCAGGCACAAATTTGCCCTCCCCTCTACACGAAACTATTTGGTTTATATGCCACACATATGTGGCTAAATACCATATTCAACAACCAAATATGCTTGGCATACGTTTTTTCATTCCTATTTGTAGGATAGAAATAAGACCTATACTTGATAGATATACCGGATATTTCTTTCAGGAGAAACGCTATAGTGCGCGACCGTGCTAGAATAATTATGATCTATCTGCTGCTTTTTGCGCTGATCGCCGTGGTTCCAATTGGGATCGCGCGGCATATGCTGGCGAAATCACGCGCGGATGCCTATTTACAAGATAAACCCAACTATCTGGCACATCTCTACCCGCCGCACTCTAAAACTGAGCTGAGCGAAAAACTAGCGGGTATATTGGATCAAGATCTCCATAAAATGCACGATGTGCCGCGTGTTTATTTATCTCGCCTGCCGGAAACCTTAAAAACCACCTATAGCGCCAAAGAAAAAAAGCGCCTTTTTACGTCGTCAATGTTACCGATTATTCTTCGGGCAAATGAATTAATTCTTGCTGACCGGCAACGCCTATTTGTGATTAAATCTAAGCTTTCTCAAGGTAAGAACCTTGCAAAGGCTGAACGCAAGTGGCTGCAAAAAACCGCAAAACTTTACCGGGTTTCGCTTACGGATAAGCCTGACAGCAAGGATATTGAAGCTATGCTTGTTAAAATCGATGTGGTCCCTGTTTCCTTAGCGCTGGCACAAGCTGCGATGGAATCCGGCTGGGGTACAAGCCGATTTGCCCAAAATGGCAATGCCCTTTTCGGAGAATGGGTTTGGGGTGACGAAGCCACAGGCATTGTTCCTTCCGGGAGGGACGAAGGGAAAACCCACAAAGTTAAAAGCTTTGATTATCTGCTCGATAGTGTCCGAAGCTATATGGCTAACCTAAACCGTCATAAAAGTTATAATGATCTCCGTCGCAGACGCGCTGAACTGCGAGAGCATTCTCTTGAAATAACAGGCACAGCCCTTGCCCCTGCCCTTGTCGATTACTCTGAACGCGGCACAGACTATGTGAATGATATATTATCAATCATCAATTATAACGATTTAGGGCCGCTTGATCACGCGCTCTTAACGAGGTCTTAGGGCATCAAGTGGCCAGCCAAATTCCCATTGTCAGAACAGTCTCAGCGCTTCGCCATCACGTGGCTTTATGGCGCAGAGATGGTTATAAGGTTGGCTTGGTTCCAACCATGGGAGCACTCCACAAAGGCCATCTGTCCCTTGTGGATGAAATCAGCCAGAAGGCTGATAAAATCATTGTCTCAATCTTCGTCAATCCAACGCAGTTTGGAAAAAATGATGATTTGGACGTATACCCACGCCGCGAAAAATCAGACTGCGAAAAATTAGCTAAAACATCTGCAAACCTTGTCTTCGTACCCCCTGTTGCTGAAATGTACCCTAAAGGCCATGTCACAAGTGTTACCCTAAGCGGCATCAGTGAAATTCTAGAAGGTGCTGAACGGCCCGGCCATTTTGACGGGGTCGCAACCATCGTGAGCAAGCTTTTAATGCAGAGCCAGCCTGACGTGGCCATATTCGGGGAAAAGGATTACCAGCAGTTAGCTGTTATCAGGCAGTTCGTGCGCGATCTGGATATTCCCGTGGAAATTTTAGGCGGCGGTCTTGTACGCGAGGCCGATGGGCTGGCTTATTCATCGCGCAATGCATATCTTAATGAAAAGGAGCGCATAATTGCGGGGAATTTCAACCGTATCCTCAAGGCGCTTTGTACCGCCGTAGAAAAAGGGAACTGTCCTCCGCGCGCAGCCGAAGCAAGTGCCACTCAAGCCTTGCTAGAGGCTGGTTTTCTTTCTGTTGATTATGTCAGCATAGTTCACCCGCAAACGCTATTGCCTCTTTCTGACATGAAAGACGGTGGGCAGGTTGTCGCGGTTGCCCGTCTTGGCGGCGTGCGGCTTTTGGACAATATGAAGATAAATCCCCCAGAAAGCGGATCATAATGTCTCGGACACTTTCACAGGGTTACAGCCCTTCGAGGAACCAATCATACTGACTGAACGGTTTTAATGGCTCAACGCCTGCGAGGACAAAGCGTGTATCGCAGCACCAGTCTTCATAATGGCGAAAGAGCGGCCACATATCTTTTGCCCAAACCACATCAAGCTGGCGCACCACCGCATCAATATGCTCTGGAAACCGGATTAAATCTCCAAAGGCATCGCTTTCTTGAATCAATAAATTAGAAAGCCGCCCCATGAAACACACGCGCTCGATCAAATTGACCCCAAAATGGTCTGGTACATTGTCTAACTCAGCCTTAATTTTCCCCTTCACGGACCGCACAAGGTCACTGGCGCCAGCGAAAGTTTCCTCAACACCGCCAAAATTATCCCCCTTAGCCATATTCGCCGATTTTAAGGCCCTGCGGCGGAGTTCGCTTGGTAATTCCTGAAAGCCACTTGCCATCCAAAAGGCAATTCTGTGGCGCAGGGCTTCGACCGGACCGCCTTTAATAATAAAATCATCGCCACCAACGCGCAAACCCCCGCGCACGATTTCTATATCGTCATAACCGGTTAGATACACCACGGGCATATTTTTAAGGCCACTACGCTCAAGCGCTTCAACAAAATCAAAACCACCTTCGCCGGGCATTTGAATATCACTGATAATCAAGGCGGGGCGCTGAGACCGTACTATGCCTGCGGCCTCTTCTGCAGTATCGGCGATAATCGCCTCAAAGCCGAAATGCCGAACAGCAGCCGCATGGACCTGCAAAACAACAGGCTCATCATCAACAAGCAGAACAGTGCCGTCCTTCATAAAGCGCCCCTAAAGGAGGAAAACTGCGGCCAAGCTTAAAAAGACAAAAAAGCCAACAACATCCGTGATAGTGGTCACAAACACACTTGATGCAATCGCAGGATCAATATCAGCCTTTTGCAATCCCAAAGGCACTAAAATGCCAAAAAGTCCTGCAACGAGAATATTAAAGATCATCGCTGAGGCAAAAATAGCGCCCAACAATATGTTCGAAAACCAAAACCACGCCACCAAGCCTGCAATAGAGGCCAACATCATGCCATTCAGGCTCGCCGCCATCAACTCTCTGGTCACCACACGAAATGCATTTGTGCCGCTTAGTTCTTTGGTTGCGAGCGCTCGCACAGCCACTGTCATCGTTTGGGTTCCTGCGTTTCCGCCCATTGAGGCAACGACCGGCATCAAGACCGCAAGTGCGACAAGCTGTTCGATGGTGGCCTCAAACTGTCCGATCACAAATGATCCTAAAACAGCCGCGCATAAATTTATAAAGAGCCACAAAAACCGGCCTTTAATAATTTCGGTAAAGCTTTCGTTCACGCCAGATTCGTCGCTTACCCCCGCGAGAGCAAGAATATCTTCTTCGGCTTCTTCGTCGATCACATCAACCACATCGTCAACCGTGATCACACCAACAAGACGCTGGCTTTCATCCACAACAGAGGCCGAAATCAGGTGGTATTTGGTGAACTGATACGCCACCTCTTCCTGATCTGCCGTGACCTCGATAAGGTAGGGATCTTTATCCATAATATCGCCGATAGTTGTCGGGCGATTACTGCGCATGATGCGCGATAAAGGCACTGTGCCAACAGGACGGTGTGCAGGATCAACCACAAAAACATCATAGAAATCTTCAGGGATATCTTCACTGTCAGAGCGCAAATAATCAATGGTCTGGCCGATGGTCCAAAATTCAGGCACGGCGAAAAGCTGCCGTTGCATCAAACGGCCAGCAGAATCTTCTGGATATGCAAGGCTTTCTTCGATGGCCACTCGGTCATCGGCGGTCAGCTTTTGCATAACTTCTTTACGGTCGTCGTCGTCCAGTTCTTCGATCACATAAACGGCGTCATCGGTTTCCATATCGGTAACCGCATCGGCGATTTGATCATTAGGCATATGCTCGTAAAGATCATCTTGGGCCTCGCCCTCAATCTCGCTAAGCACTTCTGGATCAAGCTTTTCGCCAAGCAAGCCAATAAGCTTCTTACGTTTTACTGAAGGCAGAACTTCCAAAATATCCGCCACATCAGCGGCGTGTACTTCCTCTAAAAGTGCCCAAACACTTGAGGGATCATCCTCTTTCAGGGCATTTTCAAGGTCTTGCACAAAACTTTTGCTAAGGTGGACGTCTGTCTGCGGCGCAACGCGCTGCTCAGCACCACTGACTGTGGCAGCAGTTTCGTCCGGCGTTTGGTTTTCATCAACCATACTGCCCTCCCCTCGCTTGCAGAAAAACCTGAAACAATTGCCAGCAAAAGCCAGCGCTGTGTATGTGATAGAAGAAACCACCGCCACATGGAAGGGTTTCAGGCTAAAAAACCG
>WFTS01000092.1 GCA_015485385.1 Kordiimonadales bacterium
GTTGTGGAGCGTGTGGACGAGATTTGGGAGAGCCTGGGAATCGAAGGCGAATATTCCAAAATTTGGAAGCCGTAAGGTCGTACAACTTCATGCCCTCGCTTCGTCACTCGACGTTTTTGAAGCAGGTGCTTGCACCACTTGATCGGCGAGTCTACTCGGCGGCTGAACCGATGGACTGGATTCCCGCCTTCGCGGGAATGACAGAGGTGGATCGGGAATGACAGAGATGGGGCGGGAATAGCAGATGAGTCGTAATGACAGATGAGGCGAGAAGCAGTGGGCGAAATCTCAGATGGGGTGAAATAACAAAATCTAGTCGTCACTCCCGCGCAGGCGGGAGTCTATAGTTGAACTCACGCAGTAATATTGCCGTATAAATCACACCAATTAGGGTTCTTTTCCTCAATAAGGCGGATTTTCCATGCCCGGTTCCATTTTTTCATCTGTTTTTCGCGCGTAATTGCTAGTGCTATTTCATCGTGGGTCTCAAAATATACCAGCAGTTTGGTATTGTGGCGCTTGGAGAAGCCGTCTACGAGCCCATTCCTGTGCTCATAAATACGCTTCACAAGGTTGGATGTAACACCAATATACAGGGTGCCATTCGGCTTTGATGCGAGAATGTAAACATAGCCTGACTTTTTCATCAGAGCAGTTTTGGGCGACTATCAGCAGATTGCAAGAATGAATTCCCCTCCCTCGGTCTTTAGCCACGCCGGGAATGACGGATAGATGGATGTAACCCCGCAAAGGCGCATGTCTGTTGGCCGAAACAAAATAAAGAATGGATTCCCGCCTTCGCGGGAATGACAAAGGTGAAGTGGGAATGATGAAAAGGGCACTATAGTGGTGCGGTGGTGTGTAAGCGGACGGGCCTTATCGCAAGGTCAAGAGCAGCCCTACTAGCCTTGCGCGGCTTCAAGTTCGGATAGCAATCCTGCGACGGCGGCTGTGGACTGGTTGGCGATCGCGGTGTTTTGCTGCGAGAGCTCCGCGCCTATGCTTTGCGCTGTGCGAGATGCCTCCGTGGCCGAGCCAATTTCTACGCTTGCTAGCTTTTCACCTGCAGCAGCCGCTTGCCCACTGGCGGCATCAACCACAACAGCGGGGTTCTCCGCTGATGAGGACTGTGCCTTTGCACCGGTTTTTGTGCCGGCCCGCTCATCCTGTGTCGCCTCAGCAGATTTTTTGGCTTGGCTGGCAATATTTGCGCTGATCTGGCTGTTTACGGCGGAAGAAATGGTCATGCACGGTTCCTACTGTTTCTTTACGTTGCTTGCATATAAAACACAGAACAGGCCTAGCAACTTATGGGCCAATCGCCCAAAATATTAAGCCATTATATTTCAGCGCGTTAACAGAAGCAAGCACCAGAGCCTGTATTTTATCGGTCAAAATGTGCCCAGTTTGTCAGTTGGCGTTAAGCCGGGCGCTGTGCCACAAGCACCTCAGATGTTATGTTGTAAGGGGCAACTGTCCTATGATGATGGAGTTTCCATTGTTTTAGATCAAGACGCCGGGCGATTTGTATAGGGCGGCACCCCCCAACCAGCTTGGGCGATAATCGGTGCAGGCCGCGCCACACACCACTAACCAATCGCGCGACACCTCCGTTTCCCGGCGTGATGCCTACAAGCCCCATCAGTCCGCCGGGCTTTAAAACCCGGTGAAATTCATCCAGCAACACCGCGATAGCATCATCCGACATCAGGTCAAGCACATAGGTGCATACCACCCGGTCAAACGCACCCGTCGCAGCGCGGATTTGCAACATGCCGTCGGTTTGCTGAATACGCGCACGCATACCGTATAAAGCGGTACGGTCCCGTGCAAGCCGTGCCATTGTGGTACTAACATCAAGCCCCAAATAGCGCGCGCTGTCTGGTAAATACGCGGAAAGCATCTCTGCTGCCAGCCGCCCGGTGCCACAGCCGAACTCTAAGACCGCACACGCTTCATTCAACGCCAAATGGCTCAGCATCTGGTCCAGTGCAGGCCCTTCATAAAATATCTGTTTATCTTGGCGCGCCCCAAAACGATCATAAAATCGTTTTGCTTGGCTGGTACTCAGCAGTCGCTCTGGCTGTGCCATTTCCGCCCCTAAAAAGCCCTCGCGCCCCCGCTTGAAAATGCTTCCACGCCTATACTAACCTTAAGTTATATATTTTGATATGGTATTTTTCCCAAAAACCATAGATCATTCGTCTTCTATTAACTTAGATTTGACACACTAGACTTTGGAAAACGGACCATCAGGGGCAACTGAAGGGCGGACTATATGGCGGCAAAACGCGCATTATGGGAAAACAATGGCAGAGGCTTTTGGCCTTTGGTATTGGGTCTCTTTTTCCTCATGCTACTGCCCCAACATGCAAGCTATGCCCTAAACAGCGTTCCACAAAGCACGCAGACACCAAAGAGCGATATACAACAAAACCCCAATACAGAGGCCATCAAGCCTGTCATCATTGCCACATCCTTTCACGGCCCTTACATCTTGGTATGGCGTGCAATTCTCGCCGATGCTGGCATTCCCTTTAAAAATATAGATGTCTTGCAAGGCCGCAGGCGGCGCATGTTTGTTGAAGGCTTTTTAACGCTGGATTGTTGCTTCAGCCCGGAATGGCGCAACCGCTTAGAAGAACAGAAAACCCAACTGTTTACGGATAGTATCGTCACCACTGAAATTCGCTATATCTTCAAAAAAGGCCATGTGGTTGCTATTCAGTCCCCCGCCGACCTCAACGCCCTTCGCATCGCACGGGTTCGGGGATTTAATTATACGCTTGAGGATTATTTCACCCATTCAATTCCTGCCCAATCTATCGGGGATGCACTGCGGTTGGTTGAAGTGGGCCGCGCCGATCTAACCCAAGCAAGCCGCATTCAGTTTGAATTTGAAATGGCACGAAGCAACCGTGATCTGGAAATCGGTGGGGTTGCCAACTATGTTAATCTGCATGGCCGTGTGCATATCAGCCGTGCAGAATTATTGCCTCGTCTTAACGCCGCAATCGTGAGAATGAAAAAGGATGGCCGCATCCAGAAAATTCTGAAAGACGCCCTCTCCAAATAAAGCCATAAACAACTGTTGAAGCCACCCCGGCTTTATGGCTTATTGGCGTAATCTGATCACCCCTTCAAATCATATGGGACACCCTATGGCTGACAGCACACTTGACCTTTTAAATGACCTTGTCACCGCCGCAAAAAAAGCGGGGGCAGACGGTGCGGATGCAGTGGCTGTGGACGCACGGTCTCGCGGGGTCTCGTGGCGGCACGGGAAAATGGAAGACATTGAAGGATCAGAGGCCGAAGATATTGGCTTGAGGGTCATGTTTGGTAAAAAACAGGCGATGGTCTCCACCAGTGACCGGCGGCTTGATAATTTACGCACGCTGGTTGAACGCACCGTGGCGATGGCCAAAGCCGTACCCGAGGATGAATATTGCGGCCTTGCCCCCGAAGACCGGCTGGCGCATGGCCCCTATCCAGATTTAGAGCTGTATGACAATAGCGACATCAGTGCCGAAACCCTGAAAGACATAGCACGCGAAGCCGAAGACGCAGCACGCGCTGTTCCGGGTGTGACCAATACCAGCGGCGCGGGCGCAAGTGCCAGCAGCTATGCCATCTCGCTTATTACCAGCCACGGCTTTTCCGGCCATTATCAAGGCAGCAGTTTTTCCGCTTCAATTTCTGCTGTGGCAGGAGAAGGCACCGCCATGGAGCGCGACTATGATTTCTCAAGCAAGCGCCACTTTTCCGACCTTGAAAGCGCAGCCCAAATTGGCACCAAAGCCGGAGAGCTTGCAGTCGCACGCTTAAACCCGAAAAAAGCACCCAGCAAAGCTATGCCCTTGATATTTTCTCCCCGTGTCTCAAAAAGCATGGTCGGGCATTTCTCTGGCGCCATATCCGGCACATCTGTTGCGCGGGGAACCAGCTTTTTAAAAGACCAAATGGGCGAGGCCATCTTTGCGTCCGGCGTCACCATTGTGGATGATCCCTTTATCAAACGCGGCCTTGCCAGCAAGCTGTTTGACGGCGAAGGCGTTGCAATGGTGCGCACCATGCTGGTTGAAGACGGGACGCTGAAATCATGGATGCTGAACAGCGCCACTGCGCGCCAGCTAGGATTAAGCGTTACAGGTCATGCTTCGCGTGGTTCTGCATCTGCTCCCGGCATCAGTGCCTCTAACCTTCATATGCTGGCAGGCAGCCTTAGCCCCAAGGATTTAATGTCCGATATTGAGGAAGGCATTTATATAACCGACTTGATCGGCATGGGCGTAAACGGTGTTACCGGTGATTATAGCCGGGGGGCCTCGGGCTTTATGATACGAGGCGGTGTTATTTCTGAGCCTGTAAGCGAATTCACAATTGCAGGCAATCTTAAGGATATGTTCAGGTCTATTGTGCCAGCATCAGATTTGGAAATGCGGTACGGCACCAATGCTCCGACGCTTCGTATCGATAGCATGATGGTGGCCAGCGCCTAATCCATATGACAATAAGGCAGCGAGCATATCGTGGCACAAACAACGGCCGACCTTTTTGATGAAGCCAACTGCCCGTGGGACCGGGCGGCAGAGGCACGGCTTGTACGCCAAGTCACAGAAGAAGCCGGGCGCATTGCGCTTTCCTATTTTGCCCGAGATATCCACACATGGGACAAATCCCCCGACAATCCGGTTTCAGAAGCCGATATTGCCGTGGATACTTTCTTGCGCACCACACTAATGCAAAACCGCACAGGTTATGGCTGGTTATCTGAAGAAACCGAAGACCAGCCTGAGCGCTTGCGCTGTGGCCGCTTGTGGATTGTGGACCCCATTGACGGCACAAAATCATTTCTAAACGGCGGGGAAAACTGGGGGGTTTCGGTGGCGCTTGTTCAAGATTTAAAACCCATTGTCGCAGCCTTTTATGCCCCGGTGAAAAATAATTTTTATTTTGCCGAACGCGGCAGAGGCGTTACCAAAAACGGCCTCAACATTACGGTCTCAGACCAAGCCGACCTTGAAAAGGCCCGTATGATGGGCGATCCATCCGCCTTTAAAAACACCAAATTCTGGCCAAAGCCATGGCCCGAAACCATGTATAGCGAACAAGCCAATTCCATTGCCTTGCGCATCTGCCAAATCGCTGATGGTCAATTTGATTGCTGTGTCACCCTACGGCCCAAAAACGACTGGGATGTGGCGGCGGCTGACCTAATTCTGGAAGAAGCGGGCGGGCTCTTAACCACTGGCACCGGCAAGCGCCTTGTTTTTAACCGTGAAAAGCCTCTCCACGACCATATAGTTGCCACCTGCCCCGGCCTGACAGAGACCGTGATGGACCGTGTGGCGCCTGCGCTTGCGCTTTGGGACAAACGTCATGCCTAATCATGGGCACTTGAACAAATACTCCCAAATTGACTGAGCTACCCAAGGTTTTGTCCCAACATTGCAGATTTTTTTGTCTCAACGCCAACGTGTTAACCTATGGTTCGCTTTTTCATTCTATGACTATTATTAGACGTGAAATGACTGTGATGGGCTTTTGATGTGTTTGCCGGCTTTATAAAATGGGTTCTAAGGTGCGCGGTGCTTTTCGCCTTTATTTCCAGCCCCCTTTTGGCTGACCATCAAAGCAGTGAATTCCCCTTAAAACAAGACTTGCAGACAGGTCTGGAAACATTTTTAGAAACGCTTGTAACCGCTCAGTCTCTTGATGCACGCCTTCGCGTTCGAAAACTGGAAAAAGAGCTTTCCAGTCTAGAAAATATGTCGGCATCCACACCAAAGGCACAGTCTGCATCCCTTCAAAGGGCTGGCAGAACCAGCCAGATTTATAAAGAAATTATCCTACATGCCCTTAATATGGGGGATGCCGATATTTTATCCCGTTACGCTAGGTTGGCTGCTGAATTAGCCTATGACCTTGATGATATTGAACTGCGTATCTATAGCGACCTCGCAAAAGCGAACTTATTGGCTATTCAAGGAAATCTTGATGGCGCTAAAAACGCCATATTAGCAACCCGTGCCTTGGCCGAACGGGAAAGCGATGCAGTGAATGTATTTTTCGCCGATGTCATGCTGGCTTTTTTGGGGCCCGAGATGGGTAACTATCTTGAAGGCCTGAGCCAAATGGCACAAGGCGCCCTTGATCTGCCCAATACGGACCGGGGCAACCGTATGCGCATGGCCGCCTATTTAACAATGGCCTACACCTATACCGGCATCGGGGAACTGCGCGAGCAGGCGCATTATTATATGTTGGTTTCTGAATTGGCGCAAAAAACAGGCTTCGCCTACGACCGTGAAAGTATCCTTTATAATATTGCTTCAACTTTAGCTGAACAAAAACACAATAGCCTTGCCAAGAAATATTTTAACGGCCTCGGCGCTGTGTTAAAGCAAACCGGCAATAAAGCCGGTGAATATTATGTTTTATACGGCCTTGCATGGTTAAAATATGACGCCGACGATTATAAAGGCGCTATAGGATTAGCGCACCGGGCGCTGGAAGATTACACTGGCGACCCCTATTTTAACTCAACTCTGAATGATTTAATTGCCATCAGCAGCGCAAAATTGGGGGACGCTGAAACCGCGCGCCTCTATATGGATAAATCCAGCGCTTTTCTACAAAACAACCCAGATTACAAAGGCTTCACTACAAAAGCGCAACATCAATTAGCCACGGCTTTTATTTTGCGCGCCGAAAACAAATTGGACGCTGCTTTTGATATGCTGAATACGGCGCGCCTAACTGCGGCGCGCGGGGCTGCCCGGCAGTTTAGGTCCAACATTCAAGACCTGCGGGCAAACCTAGAGACCATGCTTGCCAAACAATCCGCAGAAGCCAGCCTCAAGGAAGCAAATATAGCCAATACACGCTTGATCGTGATTTTTTCGCTTTTAATTACCCTCAGCGCGGCACTTCTGCTGTTTATGCAACGGCGTCACACGAAAGCCTTAAAGAAAAGCATCATCGAGGCCGAGGTTGCCAACCAAACCAAATCTGAGTTTCTTGCCAATATGAGCCACGAGCTTAGAACGCCCTTAAATGCCATTTTGGGCTTTTCCGAGATGATGACCAAAAAGATATTCGGGGAACTTGGTGCACGTCAATATACTGAATATGCGGCGCATATCCACGGAAGCGGCAGGCATTTACTGGATATTATCAATGATATTCTTGATTTATCAAAAGTAGAATCTGGCCAATTATCTGTTAGCCCTACAGATATCAACCTGCCAGCTTTATTTGAGGAAGTCCGCACCCTTTTGATGCCGCGCGCTAAAGACCGCGGCGTCAATATTGGCATCCATGTTGACAAAGATGTGCCAACAATCTTCGCTGATTGGCGTCTGATGAAGCAAATTCTACTGAACCTTCTAAGCAACGGTGTGAAATTTACTGAGGCGGGGGGGCGCGTGAATATGATCGCCAGTATGGACGCGTCTGGCAAGGTTCAAATCGAGGTGAATGATACGGGCATTGGCATGACACCCGCAGAACTTGAATTGGCACTTACGCCTTTCGGCCAAGCGGGCACCACCCTAACCCGAAGCCACGAAGGCACGGGCCTTGGCCTGCCGCTGGTGAAATCCTTGGTGGAACTTCATTCGGGTAAGCTTTTTATCCGGTCACGGAAAAATGTCGGAACCACCGTGAAAATCCTAATGCCAAGTACACCCAAGGACCAAGACGCCACAAAGGCTACGCCGACCACAAGGACTACAAAAGCCACAAAGGCCAAACCTGTTGCGGCCACCAAACCTTCAGAGGCAACAGATACGGCTGATGCTGAAAATGGTGCCAGGAAAGGTGCCAAGAATGGTGCCGGGAATGATGCTAGAAATAATGCCGGGGCCAAAAGACCTAAAGGCCCAACCGCTTAAAAATAAAACTTCGTCCCCAAAATAAGGCGGCCCTTGCCGATCGGTTTGTCCCAAGACGAGTCTTCATAGGTTAGGCTAACCTCGAAGGTTTCCACAAAGGCAGAAAAGCCAACAGACCAATCCCACAGGTTTGAGCGCCCACTGCGCGCATCATAGCCAACATGGGTTAAAAATGTTAATTCAGGGATCGTCGGGACCGGCACCTCAAGATCGCCGTATGTGTAAAAACTATCAACGCCCGGCGTGTTCCAGCGGCCTTCGGGGGCAAACGCAACGCCGCTTCGAATGAAGGCCAGCCCAAAATCCCGTGCGATAGAGGCTTTATATTCGGTGTAATAGTTGCTGGTATCCCCTTGAATGCCATCAAATTCTACGGAAAAATCATAAATATAATCGCCCTTGTCGATAGTGTAGCCCGCGAAAAATTCCGTTTTCTTATCACCTCCCCGGCCATCATCAATGGTGGCCACATCCAAGCCGCCATAAAATCCGCTCTTGTGAAACAAGGCCAAGGACCCCATAAAAGACGCATCTTTATTCGACATGGAAATGCCTCGGTCGCGGTAATCGCTGGACAATCCAACATAGCCATCAAGTGACCAATCAGGCTCATTCTCTTGGGCCGAGAGGGCGCTTGAGAATGCACAAATAGCAAAACTTATGGCGAGTGATTTTTTTATCATTTTTGATCCTCTAAAATCGCTGTCGTTGTTTATTTTTGGCGTATCAGCAGCATGGGATCAAGCCGCACACCACCCCAGTTCACCCGCCAATCAACATGGGGGCCGCTGGCGCGACCCTTCGCGCCTATCGTCCCTATTTTCGTACCCTGACGGATATTCTCACCTTCCTTTACATCAACCGAGTTCATGTGAAAGAGCGTTGATGTTATGCCAAAGCCATGATCAATGATCACAATGCCCCCTTCCAGCAAGAAATCCGGCGCAGCCAAGCGCACGGTTCCGCCCGCAGGCGCATAAATCGGTGTCCCAACTGGTCCAGCAATATCAAGTCCATAATGGGGGCTACGCGGTTTGCCGTTCAAAATTCTTTGGCTGCCGTAAAACCCTGAGAACCGGCCTTCTGCTGGTTTTTGAAGCCCTGCAAGCCAAAAAGTTTCGTCTGTATTCACTGCGCGGGCGCCCCTTACCCGACCGGTCTCTCTTTTGCGGCGCGCGGCCCATTCGGGCGGCGGCGTTACGGTTTTAGGAGGCAGTCCCTCAACATGCTCGATATCAAATTTTCGCTGTGTAATGTTAAGTGTTTGCTCTTCTAAGCTGCCGTCAGGGCGATTGATCACCAAGTTGGCGCGTGCCGCAGCATCCCGACTGAAACCAAATACAAAATTTCCGTTTGGTCCGACCTTGATTGGTTTGCCGTCCAAAAGCACACGGCTGCCAACCGCAACACGGCCCCAAAGCATCCCACCTTGCGCCGCAGTTCCTTTAAGCTCTGTTGCTGTCACGCTTTGCGTAAATCCCGCAAAGGCTAACAACAAAACCATCCCTGTCACAAATATCTTCATAGAAGCACCTGAACAAAGGAAGACGGCAAAATTTTGGCAAAGGGACGGCCATTTCATAAAAGGCTTCCTTGGCGATCATCAGATGTTTTCGGTTTGGCCTTTTTTTTCGGCAGCTTGGGGCGCTCTGTTGCTCTTGATCCTGAGGAGGCCTTATCGCCCAAAACCTGCATACCAACCGTGCCATCCTTGAAACGAGCGCGAACAGTGTCGCCTTCGGATAGATCGCCGGCTTGGGACACGGGTTTGCCGTCCGGGCCTTCCACAAGTACAAAACCCCGGTCCAGCACACGTTCAAACGAGAGACTTTCAAGCATACGCCCAGCGTTTTCCAGCCGTGATGCCATATCAGCAACACGGCGCTGATAAGATGGAACCAGACGATCTTGTGCAGTTTGCAATCGTTTCCTCTGAAACGTCAGCGCTTGCATAAGGGTTGAGGCCCTAAGGCCCCCAATTAACCGGCTCAGTCCAACGGCCTTCTGCTGTGCGGCATGCTGTAATCCGCGCGGCAAGCGTTCAGAAAGTTCATCAAACCGCTGCACAGCAAGCCCAAGCAGATCCTTGGGGCTTGGCAGCCCCCGCGCCAACCCTGTTAACCGGTCGTGCCTGTCACGGATCACTGCAACCTTCAGGCCTTCAAGACGGCGTCCTAAGTCTGCAATGCTATAGACCAGATCCGCATGTACAGGCACAGCCATTTCAGCGGCGCCGGTCGGCGTTGGTGCGCGTAAATCCGAGGCATAATCTATCAATGTTGTATCTGTTTCGTGGCCAACAGCAGAAATTAGCGGGATAGCGCTGGCCGCTGCTGCACGCACAACATTTTCTTCGTTGAAACTCCAAAGATCCTCAACCGAGCCGCCACCGCGTGCAACAATGATCAAATCAGGACGCGGGGTATCACCGCCTTCAGCCAGAGCATTAAAGCCTTCAATCGCCGCAGAGATTTGTTCTGCCGCGCCTTGACCTTGCACAATTACCGGCCACACCAAAACCCGGCGCGGGAAACGGTCTTGCAAGCGGTGCAAGATGTCGCGGATCACTGCACCTGTGGGCGATGTAACAACCCCGATCACTTGCGGCAAATAAGGAATGGGCTTTTTACTCGCTGGATCAAACAAACCCTCTGCGGCCAGAGCTTTCTTGCGCTCCTCCAAAAGAGCCATCAAAGCCCCCGCGCCCGCTGGCTCCATGCGGTCCACAACCATCTGATATTTGCTGCGTGCGGGATATGTGGTCAATTTCCCTGAACAAAGCACCTCCAGCCCATCTTCCGGCACAAACGATAATTTGGCGGCACTTCCGCGCCACATAATACCGTCAATCACAGATTTATCATCTTTCAGAGAAAAATATACATGCCCCGAGGCTGCCCGTTTTACGCCAGAAAGCTCTGCCCGCACCCGCACATACCCAAACTGATCCTCAACTGTGCGTTTCAGCGCACCTGAGATTTCAGAGACCGTATATTCATGGACATTTCCGCCCATTTGATCGCTCGCCATATATGTTTGTGCTCCCCGCCTATACGCCTAGCAAATCAGGCTTGCGTGCCACGCCGCCTATGATACAAGGGACCAGCCCATAATCAACCGCCACATGACAGGATCCACAAATGAATATTCTGGTTATAGGTTCCGGTGGCCGCGAGCACGCGCTTTGCTGGAAAATTGCCCAAAGTCCTTTGTTAAAATCGCTTTACTGTGCGCCCGGAAACGGCGGCATCGCTGATGTCGCTCACTGTGTTAACATGGACCCAAGCGACCATATGGCTGTCATCGCTTTTTGCAGTGATCATGATATTGATCTCGTGATCGTTGGTCCCGAAGCTCCTTTGGTGGCTGGTTTGGTGGATGACCTAACGGCATCTGGCATCTTGGCATTCGGCCCGACAGCAGGTGCGGCGCAGCTAGAGGGCTCTAAAGGGTTTACTAAAGATGTCTGTGCCCAATACGACATCCCTACAGCAGCGTATGGCCGGTTTAAGGATGCGGACAGCGCCAAAAATTATATCAAAGCTGAGGGCGCACCGATTGTGGTGAAAGCAGACGGATTGGCCGCAGGAAAAGGCGTAATTTTAGCCCAAACACTGGAGGAAGCGCTCGCGGCTGTTGATTATATTTTCGAAGGCGCCTTCGGTGCAGCAGGGGCAGAAGTTGTCATTGAAGAATATATGACCGGCGAAGAAGCTAGCTTTTTTGGCCTTGCGGACGGCAATGGTGTTCTGGCCATGGCCACCGCACAAGATCATAAAGCAGTTGGCGAAGGCGACACTGGCCCAAACACGGGCGGCATGGGTGCCTATTCACCCGCGCCTGTAATGACAGAGGCCATGTGCCAGCGTGTCATGGACGAAATTATCACCCCCACGGCCAAAGCAATGGCCGACATGGGCCACCCGTATAAGGGTGTATTTTTTGCTGGACTTATGATCACTGACAGCGGGCCAAAGTTGATTGAATATAACTGCCGCTTTGGTGACCCAGAGTGCCAAGTTTTAATGATGCGGATGAAAAGCGATTTCCTTCCCATCTTAAAAGCTGTCGCCGAAGGAACATTATCAAAGCACACTATCGTATGGAGTGACGATGCAGCCCTTTGTGTTGTTATGGCCGCCAATGGCTATCCGGGGCCGTACCAAAAAAACACTGAGATTCGAGGGCTATCGGCCGCTGAAGGCACGCCCGGCACCAAAGTCTTTCATGCCGGGACTGCCTATAATGATGGCCATGTCCATGCTATTGGCGGGCGCGTTTTAAATGTCACAGCACGAGGCTCCACTGTAAGCGAGGCGCAAAAATCAGCCTATACCGCTGTAGATTTGATCCAGTGGCCCGATGGCTTTTGCCGCCGAGACATTGGTTGGCGCGCGGTCGCCCGAGAAAAAAGCTAAGCCAGACAAGCCCAAAAGGGAAGGCTATCAAGTTTACTGCCGTCTCTTTGCGCCGTCCTGCTCATCCGTGAGGTCTCTAACTTTATGCGGCGGAAAACTGATGCTAACCGTTGTGCCTACTTTGGGTTCGCTATCGATTGTCATGACAGCACTGAGCTTTTCCGCAAAAGCAGCCACAAGCGGCAGGCCAAGCCCTGACCCTTCTTGGTGTCCGCCAACCTCTGATTCTACCTGCCCAAAAGGCCGCCGGGCAATTTTAATCTCGTCAGGGGTCATGCCAATGCCGGTATCACGCACACTGATGCGCAGCCCTGCACTGGCTGTGCGCTGCAATTCAAGGGTAACAGTTCCGCCAGGTTCCGTAAATTTCACAGCATTATTTAGCAAATTGAGAACCAGTTGTTTGATCAAACGTTCGTCTGCTTCCAGCAAAACCGTCTGGTCCAAATCATGTTTTAGCGAAATATTATTATCAAAGGCTTGTTGCTGTACCAAGGTTAGACAGGTCTCAAGACATGGACCGGGCTCTGTCCAGCGCAAATGCGCTTCAAGCTCTCCGGCTTCAACCTTGGACAGATCAAGAATATCATTGATAATTTCTAGCAAATGAGTGCCGCTTTGGTGAATGTCCCCCGCATATTCTGAATAGCGTTTACTTCCGATAGGGCCGATCATTTCGTCGCGCAATATTTCTGCAAAGCCGAGAATGGCATTCAAGGGCGTGCGCAATTCATGGCTCATGTTTGCAAGAAAATCAGATTTGGCCCTATTGGCCAGTTCGGCATTATCCTTACTGCGTTGTAAATCTTCGGAATGGCGCAATTCATCGGTAACGTCCCGGCCAATCAACAACAATACTTGCTCGCGATCATGCTCAATTTTCTGTGCAAACAGCCGGAAATGCCGGATCACATTACCACGTGTGCGCACCGTTGTTGGCACATCCGTCATCGAAGCGGTCATCTTTAGTTCCTCAACAAAGCGGTACAGAAAACTGGTATCTGCCCATATGCCCAGTTCCGCCGATGTGCTTCCGATAATATCGTCCCGACGAAGCCCAAAAACATTCAGAAACGCCGGATTGATGTCAATAATCCGAGCATCCTTCATATTGATAAGCATCATCACTTCTGGGGTCATGCGGAAAATATTGGTGAACAATTGCTCGCCGCGCCCAATTGCATGCTCGCTTCTCTTTTGTTCTGTAATGTCTGTCAGGCAGGCCACGACCGCAGACTCGCCATGCCAGCTGATTTGGTTAGCCTTGCAATTGACCCAGCAAACAGAGCCGTCTGCACGAATAATCCGAAATTCATACTCTTTCGGGGCGCTAAGGCCGTCAACGCGCTGGGTGAAGTTGGCTGTGATGGTTTCTCTGTCATCTGGGTGAACCCAATCCTCTGGAGAGTGTTCATTCAGTTTTTCCAAACCCCCTTCAATGCCGATCATCGCCCGAACTGCATCATTCATATAGAGAAATTCCGCGCCGCGCCGCACCAGAACACCTTCGACAATCGTGTCGAGAAGCGCTGAATGGGCGTCAAGGTCATTTCTCTGAGATTTGGATTTTTCTGTCATTGATACTTTTACTTGCCTTCCCCGTATCACCCTACTCTTGAGAATCTTAAAAAGCTCTAAAGGCCGCCGAAAGAACCAATCTTATTTTAGGATCAGCGCCTTAGTAGAAAGACAGCCGCACACGGGCGACTGTAAATCCGTTTATATCACAGATCATAGCTATATCCCCACCACCAGTTTCAGATTCAAACCCAAATCGTGAAATACACTAAACCATTGATATATAGATTTATTTCAACAATGCCCGATATAAACATGACCAAGTGTCACAGACTATATATGGGTAATGGGTCGTAATTTTACACCCAGCCCCCATATCAGTAAGACAGTGACATTTTGTGAAAAATACGATATAGAAACAGATGTAACTAAAAATGGCTCAAGCCATATAAATATAAAAATGGCGCATGCCAAAAACGACAGAAGCGACAAGTGGCAAAAGCCACACAGCAAAATGCGAGGAATACAGTGAGGAAAATACTGAAATATGTCACGCCTATATTGGTGTTGGCGGTTGGTTTTGGGTCGATTATGGCCTTAAGCGCAGCCAAAGAGGAACCCGAAAAAAAAGAAGACGTGACACGTGTGGTTTCTCTCCATGTGGAAAACGTGCGGGCTGAAAAAGTCCGCCTTGGCGTACACACGCAAGGTGAAGTTTCGCCTAAAACCGATATTGTTCTGATACCACAGGTGTCAGGCCGTATTATATCGGTTTCAAATACCTTTGCCGAAGGCGGCGCATTCTCGCCCGGCGATACGTTGATCGAGATCGACGATGCTGATTATAAGCTCGCTGAAACCCGTGCAGAAGCTCGTGTTGCTGAGGCCGCCGTAACTCTTGAAAAAGAAATGGCTGATGCACGCATCAAACGCAAACAGTGGGAAGAATGGGTTCAGGACGGCAATCCAACACCGTTGGCGTTGAACGCACCACAAGTGGCACGGGCGCAGGCAAATTTGCGCGCTGCTGAGGCTGATCTACAAAGCGCCAAACTAAATTTAAAGCGCACTAAAATTTCTGTGCCGTTCAAAGGTCGGGTACGCGAACGCTTAATCGGTGTGGGGCAGTATGTAACCGCCGGCACACAGCTGGGCCGTGTTTTTGCAACTGATGTTGTAGAAATTCGTTTGCCGCTCACCGATAGCCAATTGACCGAGCTGAACTTGCCGGTGGGATTTATCGCTGCAAATCATAAAGCCCATCAGGTAGAGCTTTCTGCTAAAATGGGCGGAAAAACACATATATGGCAGGGCCATATCGTGCGCATTAATGCTGCGATCGACCAACAGACCCGCTTGGTTTATGCCATCGCAGAAGTGGAAGATCCTTACGGAATTTCTGCTCACAACGGCATGCCGCTTGCTGTAGGCCTGTTTGTGAATGCCACTATTCAAAGTGCTGTGCCTCAAGATGCTTTAATCATGTCTCGCAGTGCTCTGCGCGGCAAAGATAAAGTCTATGTTATCAAGGATGATAAGCTTGAAATTCGCACGGTTTCAGTTCTCTCAACCTCACCAGATCAGGTGATTGTCTCGGCAGGTGTCCAATCTGGCGAACAGGTCGTAACCTCAGCGGTCAAAAGCGCCTACAGTGGTATGGCTGTCAAAGCCATCAAGCGCACTGCCGACAAGTCTGCCAAGCCTAAGGGCCGGCAGCTTGACACTGCATCACGCTAGGGGAGAGACATCATGAATAAATTTATTGAATGGTGGGCCCGTAATACGGTTGCCGCCAATTTGTTGATGGTCGGTATCTTTTTAGCGGGCATCGTCGGTTATTTCTCCATGGAACGGGAAATGTTCCCAACCATCCGTGTGCCAGGCTTGCAAATTCAAGTTGCTTGGCCCGGCGCCAGCCCACTGGACGTGGAAGAACAAGTTGTCGCCCGCATCGAAGAAAGCGTGCGCGATCTTGATAACATAGAATGGGTCCGGTCTTTCTCTAGCGAGGGATCGGGGCAAGTCTTTATATTGGCTGAACAAACTGTCGATTTCACCCAGTTTATGAACGACGTGAAAATCAGGGTGGACGGTATTGTTAGCCTGCCACGCGATATTGAACCCCCGCGCGTAAGCCAGTGGGTCACTCGCAATGAATTTATCCGCGTGGCTGTCCACGGCGACCTAACAGAGCGCAAATTAAAGCGCCTCGCGGAAAAGCTTAGGCGGGAGGCAGCCCAATTAGACGGTGTAAATCTAGTTGAGCTTTTTGGTGTGCGACGGGAAGAAGTATCAATTGAAGTTAGCGAGGAGGCCCTTCGGCGTTATAATCTTAGTTTTTCAGATGTGGCCGCCGCCATTCGCAACAACTCCTTAAACTCATCAAGTGGTAGCGTGCGGACTAACGCCGGTGCCTACACCATCATGACCCGCAATCTCGCCGACACCGAGCAGGATTTTGCAAGCATTATTGTGCGCCAAACGCCAAACGGTGCCGCCATTCGCGTCGGCGATATTGCCACAGTGAACGATGGTTTCGAAGACAATGAAATCTTAGCCACACTGAACGGTGAGCCTGCTGTTTTGCTCAATGTCATGACAACTGAGACAATGGACATTGTAAAAGCGTCTGAATCAATCCGGAAATGGATCGATGAGCGCCAAGCCACACTGCCAAACGGGGTTAAGCTTACGCTTTGGACAGACGAAAACGAAGCTTATGAAGGCCGAATGGCAACCATTGGAAGCTCGGCTGGCTACGGGCTATTGCTTGTCTTGCTGGTATTGGCGCTGACGCTAAGGCCTAAAGTGGCCTTTTGGGTCGCGGCTGGTATTGCAACCGCTTACGCGGGAGCCTTCGTATTTTTGCCGTCGCTTGGTGTTTCAATCAATATGCTGTCCACCTTTGCCTTTCTTCTGGTGCTTGGAATTGTAGTAGATGACGCCATTGTGGTTGGCGAAAGCATTCACAGCGAAAGCCAGAAAACCGGCGGCGGCATAACCGCTTCGGTGTTTGGAACACAGATGGTTGCCAAGCCGGTTATTTTTGCGGTTCTGACCACAATCATCGCCTTCATGCCTTGGGTGGCCGTTGGCGGAACCACATCGGAATTTACCCGCCACATCACATGGGTGGTTATCACTGCGCTTTCTTTTTCACTTATAGAATCGCTGATTATCCTGCCTGCACACTTGTCGAACCTAAAACCCCGCCAACATTTGGGGGCTTTCGGAAAGTTCCAAAAGCATATCGCTGACGGCATCACTAATTTTGCACAAAGGCGGTACCGCGTTATCGGCTTGTGGGCAGTTAGGCGTCGCTATCTGACATCGGCTATTTTCATCAGCATTATGATGGTCGGCTTTGCCTTAAACAGCATTGGTTACATCAAACAAGGCTGGGATCCTGAATTTGAAGGTGACGAAATTCGCGTGAATGTAACAATGCCGGAAGGAGCTTCCTACAGTAGGGCGCTGGAAATATTGGCGCAATTACAAAAAGCAGAACAGGCGTTGGTTGATGAGGTAAATACGTCCTCTGGCGGCAAGGATAAGCTGATAGAGAATTGGTACACACGGTCACGGCGTGACAGCGTTTTAGCAATTGTGAAATTGGTCCCACCTGAAGACCGCAGCTTATCCACCAAAGAAGCGTCAATTCGGCTGCGTGAGCTGATGGGGGATGTGCCAGACGCTAAAACCATAACGGTAGAATATCAAAACGGGAATAATGATCCCGGATTTGAACTTTCTGTTCGTCACGCTGACTTGAATATATTGCGCGAAGCTGTGGCCGAGCTTGAAACCAAGCTTCGAAGCTATGACGCGCTTTACGATGTGCGTAACAACCTGGACGGCGCGTCAGAGGAAATCCGGCTTACGCTTATCCCTGGAGCTGAAAAACTTGGCTTAACGCTGGCTGATGTGTCTCGCCAAGTACGGCAAGCCTATTTTGGAGAGCAAGCCCAGCGTATTCCGCGCGAAGGGCAAGACGTAAAGGTAATGGTACGCTATCCAAAAACCAGCAGACAATCGATTGAAAGCCTGAAAGACTTCAGGGTGCGCACCTCTGATGGCCGGCAAGTTCCCTTGATGGCAATAGCCGAGCTTGAATATGCGCCCGGTATCCGGCGGATCGCCCGCTGGAATGGTAACAGGGCTGCTCGTGTTAGCGCGGATATGAAAGAAAATATCCGGGAAGACATTATGAAAGATCTGGAGAAGACCTTCTTTCCTGACTGGGAGAAAAGACACCCCGGACTGAACCGCGAACCTATCGGGCAAGCACAAGGCCAAGCCAAATTCATGCTTGAAATCCTAAAGCTTTATGCGGTTGCCCTTTTTATCATGTATATGATGCTCGCGGTCGCCTTCAAAAGCTATTGGCAACCAATTGCGATTATGATCGCCATACCTTTCGCCTTTGTCGGGGCCTTCTTGGGACACTTTGCGGCTGACCTAACATTAGGTGTCTTTAGCTATTTTGGTATAGCCGCCGCTGCCGGAGTTGTGATCAACGATAATTTGGTGCTGGTTGATTATTGCAACAAGCTTCGGGACCAAGGCATGAAAGCTAGGAAAGCCATTATCGAAGCAGGGGTTGTGCGGTTCCGCCCAATTCTTTTAACCTCAGTGACGACCTTCGTTGGACTTGTCCCGATGATGTTAGAGCAATCAATCCAAGCGGCTTTCCTAAAGCCCGTGGTCGCTGCGCTTGCTGGTGGTGTTTTGATTGCTTTCTTCGTGACACTTTTGTTTGTTCCGGCGCTCTTTTGCATCGGGCTAGATATCGGAGAATTTTTCCGCAGGCAAATTGACGCAATCAAACATGCGATCTTTGGCAAACAAACTAAAGCCTCAAACCAAGCGGAATAACAAACTCAACACACTTAAAAAAAAGGCCGTCCAAGCAATTAGGCGGCCTTTTTTATATGGATAGTCCGTTGCATACGAATAGCCCGTTGCTCCAACGAACTAAGCAGGTTTTTGCCCGATAGTCAGACCTCAGACTGGCGACCCTGCAACAAATAGAGCACAAAAATAACCACAACCAGAC
>WFTS01000093.1 GCA_015485385.1 Kordiimonadales bacterium
CCGGACGAACCTCCGACAAGCCCAAGCAAAGACGATGAAGAGAATACAGGTGGCTGGTCGCCGCTTTAACACCCTCCCCTTTTGGAAATAAAATGACTGAATTAACGCAGCAAAGCGCTGTATCTGGCGCAAAACGACTGGTCATCAAAATTGGGTCGGCGCTTTTGGTTCAGCCAGATGGTCGCCTGCGCGAAAATTGGTTGCGTGCGCTGGCCGAAGATGTTGCCAAACTGCGCGCTGGTGGGTGCCAAGTCATTCTTGTCTCATCCGGTGCAATTGCGCTTGGATGTGGCGCACTTTCCTACAAGAAGCGTCCAGAGCGCCTTGAAGAGGCCCAAGCCGCTGCTTCTGTTGGACAAATTCGCTTGGCACAGGCTTACCAGGCAGGGTTTGAGCGTCACACCATTGTCACAGCCCAAGTGCTCCTTACGCTAGATGATCTTGAGGACCGCCCACGCTACTTAAATGCCCGCAGTACGGTGCAGGAACTGCTATCGCGCGGCGCTCTTCCCGTAATCAACGAAAATGATACCGTTGCCACTTCCGAGATCCGATTTGGCGATAATGATAGGCTCGCTGCCCGTGTCGCCCAAATGGCTGGGGCAGATACTTTAATTCTTCTAAGCGATATTAACGGCCTTTATAACTGCGACCCCCGCACAAATCAGGGCGCTAAATTGCTACCTCTTGTTACTCACCTTACACCAGAAATCGAGGCCATGGCTGGGCCACCAGCAACTGTAGGCGTAGGGTCTGGCGGTATGATCACCAAAATCAGGGCCGCAAAAATTGCGCTGGCAGGTGGTTCGTCAATGATCATCATGAACGGAGAAGCCCACAGCCCTATCGCTCGGCTGCTAGACGGTGAGGCCTGCACGTTATTTACGGCAACCAGCACGCCGCTAGCCGTTAGAAAACGCTGGATACAGGGCATGATGGCCCCCAAAGGCACGCTGCATATTGACGCGGGCGCAGTCGCTGCGCTGAAAGGGGGAGCAAGCTTGTTACCCGCCGGCATCACCCGACTTGAGGGCAACTTCAAGCGTGGCGATTTGGTGGATTTCCGCACTCCTGACGGAATATGCGTGGGGCAAGGCTTGACCTCCTACACATCAGAAGATGCCGCCAAATTACAGGGCAAAAGCATGCGCGACGCCGCTGCCATATTGGGCTATGCTGGACGCTCTGCTTTGGTGCACCGCGACGATTTAGTTTTGATTTAAGGACACGGCAAACATGGAAAATATAGAAAATATTCCGGCAATGATGGCTGAAATGGGCGCCAAAGCCAAAGCCGCTGCCAAACAGCTTGCTGGGGCAAATACAGCCCAAAAAAACAAAGCCCTGACTGAGGCTGCAATTTCCTTGCGCACGTCTATCCCGCAGCTTTTGGACGCCAATGCCAAAGATGTTGCTTTTGGCAAGGATAAAGGTTTGTCATCTGCCATGATTGACCGCCTCCTGCTTGACGAGGACCGTATTGAGGCTATCGCCACCGGGTTAGAGGCTATCGCAGCCTTGCCTGATCCAATCGGTGATGTGATCGCTCACTGGAAACAACCAAACGGTCTAGATTTCAGCCGCGTGCGTGTGCCTCTTGGCGTGATTGGTGTGATTTACGAAAGCCGTCCAAACGTAACCGCTGACGCGGGGGCGCTGTGTCTCAAGGCTGGAAATGCCGTGATTTTGCGCGGGGGAAGCGAAAGTTTTCATTCCTCAAGCTGTATCCACGCCTGCTTGACCGAAGGATTAAAAGCGGCAGGCCTACCTGTTAACACTGTTCAATTAGTGCCAACACGGGACCGAGCTGCCGTTGGCGAAATGCTGGCCATGTCAGGTGTGATAGATATTATTGTACCACGCGGAGGGCGCTCTTTGGTGGGGCGCGTGCAAGCCGAAAGCCGTGTACCCGTGTTCGCGCATTTAGAAGGTATCTGTCATATTTATGTAGATGCCGCCGCTGATATCAAAAAAGCCGCAGCTATAATTCTTAATTCCAAAATGCGGCGCACTGGCATTTGCGGGGCAGCGGAAACAGTGTTGATTGACGCAAAAATCAAAGATAAAATTCCATCATTGATCGCACCTCTATTGGATGCGGGCTGCGAAATTCGAGGTGATAAAGGCGTGCAAGCTGTCGACAACCGCGTCATTGCTGCTACCGAGGCTGACTGGACCACCGAATATCTTGATGCAATTATATCGGTAAAATTGGTAGACGGCGTTGAAGCCGCAGCAAAGCATATCGCAAAATATTCATCTGGCCATACGGAAACCATCTTAACCGAGGATGCCGAAGCAGCAGACTATTTCCTAAACACAGTAGACAGTGCGATCGTCATGCATAATGCTTCCACCCAATTTGCAGACGGCGGTGAATTTGGTATGGGCGCTGAGATCGGGATCGCCACAGGCCGTATCCATGCGCGCGGCCCTGTGGGACTAGAGCAATTAACCAGCTTTAAATATCAAGTGCGCGGAACGGGGCAAACCCGGCCTTGAGTATACGCCCCAACACCAACAAATCGCGCTGGTCGCGGGGCACGCTCAGACATTTGGCTGCACGGACCAAAGGGCGAACTATCGGGCTATACGGTGGCAGCTTTAACCCAGCGCACGCAGGCCACAGGCATCTGGCCAACGAAGCTATCAAGCGGCTAGGCCTCGATGAGGTTTGGTTTCTTGTCAGCCCCGGCAACCCCTTAAAGCCTACAGCCGACATGGCCCCCTTTGCTGAACGCAAAAAAAGCCTAGAGGCCATCATCAAGCACCACCCCAAAATGACCGCCCATGACTTTGAAGGCCAGCTTGGCACGCGTTATACTATAGACACGGTCACCGCCTTGCTCTATGAGCTGCCGAGCACCAAATTTGTTTGGCTGATGGGTGCAGATAATTTTTCGAATTTTGAACGTTGGCATCGGTGGCAAGATATTGCAAAAGCCCTGCCCATTGCGATTTTTGCCCGTACAGGCTATGGTTTAAATGGGTTTGCTAGTGGACTTGCGCGGCAATTTTCCCAGTACCGGGTATCTCCAGAGCATTTTAATGCCAACAGGAAACCCCACTGGACATATGTTACGATGCCCCGGCATCCGGCATCTGCTAGCGAGTACCGCCTTCAGCACGGTGAAAACTGGTTTTTGGAATAAAAAGGAAAGGACACCTAGTTGCACACATCATCGGAGACGCCGAGCGTCACTGATCCACTCCCGGCGCTTAGCGCCGAGGATCTCTTAAAAAATGTCACCTCCTGCCTTGATGAAAACAAGGCAGAAGACATTGTTTCCTTAGACTTAGCCGGAAAATCAGGCATTGCGGATTATATCGTCATTGCGAACGGTCGCTCGCAGCGTCAGGTTTCTGCTCTTGCGGCCTATGTGATCAAAGACCTAAAAAAAGCTGGGCATAAAGACATAGTTGTCGAGGGTTTAGCACAAGCGGATTGGGTGTTGATCGACGCCAACCATGTGATTGTCCATATCTTCCGGCCAGAAGTTCGCAGCTTTTACAATCTGGATAAAATGTGGGGCGCTGACCTTGAAAGCGATGACCTGGTTAACTAGTCTTTACGCCAAGTCCATTCCTGCCTAATCCAATCATCAACCGGGCCAAGGGCCTGCGGGGGCTGCCGTGCACATCACTGTTATCGCCGTTGGCCGTATGCAACGCGGGCCAGAGCACACTTTGGTAAGTGAATATTTCAAGCGCCTGCCTTGGAAAAGCAATATCATAGAAATTGATATCAAAAAAACGGCGGCCACAAGCACCGAACGAAAAGCACGAGAGGCCGAAAAGCTGCTTGCTGCCGTGCCTAACGGGGCTGCAATTATTACACTAGACGAAAACGGCAAAGCCCTATCGTCACGCGGGTTTGCTGAGAAAATTGATAGCTGGCAAATGGCAGGTTACAAAAACCTTGCCTTTATCATAGGCGGTGCTGATGGCCTATGTTCCAGCATCCTCGCGAAAGCTGATCTAAAGCTGGCATTTGGAACACTTACTTGGCCACACATGATGGTTCGGGTACTGTTAGCCGAACAAATTTACCGTGCTTGGTCTATAAACACCGGGCATCCATATCACCGCGACTAAACCGCACCGCCAAAGCGCTATTAAGGGATTTAAAGGCATGAGCACATCTGTAAAAAAACCTGTAGTTTTGTGCATTCTGGATGGCTGGGGCTACCGGGAAGGCGTTGAAAATAATGCGATCAAACTGGCACACACCCCAACGTATGACCGGCTATGGGAAAGCGCCCCACGGGCTTGGTTAAAAACCAGTGGGCTTGCCGTAGGTTTGCCTGACGGCCAGATGGGCAATAGCGAGGTTGGCCACACCAATTTAGGCGGTGGGCGCGTTGTCCTTCAAGACCTGCCGCGCATTGATGATGCTATCAAAACAGGGGCGCTCGCAAAAAATCCACAGCTAGAGGCTTTCATCGATCAATTGAAGGCAAGCGGCGGCACCGCACATCTGATGGGGCTAATGTCACCCGGCGGCGTGCATAGCCACCAAGACCATATAGCCGCGCTGGTGAAAATCATCGCAGCGGCCGGGGTTCCTGTCCGCATCCATGCTTTTATGGATGGTCGTGATACCCCACCGCGTTCAGGGGGACCATTCCTTAAAAAATTCGAAGCCGATATTGCAAGTGCTCAAAATGCTAAACTGGCAACTGTGACCGGACGCTACTGGGCGATGGACCGTGATACACGCTGGGACAGAGTTGCAAAAGCTTACCGTGCGCTTTGTAATGCAAATGGTGAACAGAAGGCCGATGATGCCTCTGAAGCCATCAAGGCTGCATACTCCCGCGACGAAAATGACGAATTTATCGCCCCAACCGTGATCGGTGATTACAGCGGCATGAAAGACGGTGACGGCCTATTGATGGCCAACTTCAGGGCAGACCGCGCCCGCGAAATTTTAACCGCCCTTGCCGATCCTGCCTTTAATGGCTTCGAACGTGGTTTTGTTCCGGCCTTTGCTGCACGCGCTGGCATGGTAGAATTTTCTACGGCGCTGAATGAATTTTACAGCGTCTTATTCCCGTCTGAAGACATCGTAAATAGCTTGGGTGAAGTGTTGGCGAACAATGGCATTCGACAGCTTCGCATAGCTGAGACCGAAAAATACGCCCATGTGACCTTCTTTTTCAACGGCGGCAAAGAAACAGCTTTTGACAAGGAAGACCGTATTTTATTGCCGTCTCCCGATGTCGCTACTTATGACTTAAAACCAGAAATGTCAGCGCCAGAGGTCACCGATGATTTGGTCAAAGCAATTGAAAGCCGTCGGTACGGCGCGATCATTGTCAATTATGCCAACCCCGACATGGTTGGACACACAGGGGTCTTATCAGCCGCCATCAAAGCCGTTGAAACTATTGATGCCTGCCTTGCGCGATTAGAGAAAGCTGTGACAAAAACAGGCGCAGCAATGATTGTCACTGCTGATCACGGTAATGTTGAAATGATGCAAGATGAAGTCACAGGCCAAGCGCATACAGCACATACCAATTTTGACGTGCCAGCCCTATTCGTAAATTATGAAGGTACCGTCACCGATGGCAGCCTTAGCGACATAGCCCCGACAATGCTTGCCATTATGGGCATAGTGCAACCCCCTGAAATGACAGGCGTAAGCCTGATCCAGACCGACAAAGCCCACAAGGCCCACAAGGCCCACAAGGCCCACAAGGAGCATACTCCTGCCTAACATGCTGAAATACAGGGCTATTATGCTGATTTTATCCTTGCTTGCCGCGACACCGATTATTGTGTCTGCACAAGATAAGGATACCGTGCAAAAAAAGCTTGAGCAGCTAGAAGCCGATATCAAAGCCCAAAAAGCCCAAAAAGCATCCCTAGAAGCGCGCTCAGTCGCGGCCCTCACTGAAGCTGACCGCCTAACACTTGATTTGGTCAAAGCCGCAAAAAACATTCGCCTAAATGAAGATAACGCAATGCGCCTAGAACGCCGAATAGCAGCGCTTGAAACGTCTGAGGCGACAAAAAAGGCGATGCTGAACGGGAAACAAGACGAGCTACTAGAGCTACTGTCCGCGCTGGAGCGTTTATCGAAAAGACCCGCAGCCTTAGCGCTGTTACAGCCCAGTAAGGCTTTGGATACAGCCCGCAGTGCTGCCCTGATGGGCACCATCGTGCCCGAAATTAATGCAAAAGCCGGGGCGCTGCGTAAAGAGCTAGCCAGCCTTGCCATAATCCAACAAGATTTATCTGCCGAACGGTTTCAATTAAAAAATACTTTGCAGCGCTTAACTGATAATCAACTAAAAATTGGTTCACTGGTGCAAAGACGCAAGGCAGAAGCCCGCAAAGCCCAAAAAGATGCACGAAATATTGCACGGGAATTGCAGCGCATTGCCGCACAAGCCACTAGCTTGAAGGAGCTAATCGATAAATTAGAACAATCAGCCGCAAAAAGGGCCCAATCTAAGGCAAGACTTGCTAAACCGGATAGGCAAAGACCAATCATACGCCCACGGGCGAGACCTTTTTTTGAACAAAAAGGCTCATTGCCCTACCCCGTGATCGGGCGGGTGATCCGTAAGTTCGGCGCTAAAGAGCCAGTTGGTGTGGCACGCGGCATACAAATTGAAGCCCGACCCGGTGCGCAAGTGGTGGCACCATATGATGGGAAAATAGTATTTGCTGGTCAGTTCAGAGAATATGGTCAGCTCTTGATCATTGAGCACGGAGGCGGTTACCATAGCTTAATGGCAGGATTTGGAGATTTATACGGTGTCGTAGGACAATGGGTTTTAACTGGTGAACCAGTGGGCGCAATGGCCTCGGCAAAAAAAGTGGTCCCGTTATACTTGGAAATGCGCCACAGTGGCCGGGCGATCAACCCGGAACCTTGGTTGAAGAGACAAATGGCCGCCAGCAAATAAAATGCTGTCAGGCTAAGAGAAAACAAGACGTGAGTAGAAAGGCTTCAATATGCACAAACTTGTCATAAGTGTGCTTCTGGCACTGATGATAACCATACCAAGTGTGGCTCAATCATCTGATAGCCAATCCGGCATCGACCGGTCAAAAAATGAGCAAGAAGATTTCTACGAACAACTTGATCTCCTGATGCGTATTTTTGAACGTGTGCGTTCAGAATATGTGGACGAAGTCGAAGACAAAGAAATTATCGAAGCTGCAATTCAAGGGATGTTACGGTCGCTGGACCCGCATTCTACCTACCTTAACCCTGACGTGTACAAGCAAGTACGCGTGCAGATGGAAGGCGAGTACGGCGGTCTTGGCCTTGAAGTGCAGATGGAAAACGGCGTTGTGAAAGTGGTGTCTCCAATTGACGACACACCCGCTGCCAAAGCCGGCATGTTGGGTGGGGACTTGATCACTCATATCGATGGTGACAGCGTAGTGGGGAAAACGCTCACCGAAGCTGTCAAAAAAATGCGCGGCGCTGTGGGGGAGCCAATTATATTGACCGTGGTTCGCAAAGAAGAAGCTGATCCTTTTGATATAGAGATCGTCCGCGAAAAAATTCGCGTGCGCTCGGTACGTCACCGGATTGAGGATAAAACCATTGGTTATATCCGGGTTTCCACATTCAATATGCAATCCGGAAAATCTGTTGAAGAAGCCATTGGTAAGATCACCAATGAGCTTGGTGATACTATCGACGGCGTTATTTTGGATCTGCGCAACAATCCCGGCGGGTTGCTGGACGAAGCTATTCGTATCTCTGATGCCTTTCTTGACCGGGGCGAAATTGTTTCCACACGGGGACGGCGACGCCAGAATAATAATCGCTGGTACGCGACATCGGGGGACATGCTACACGGTGTCCCTATTGTGGTACTGACAAACGCCTATTCGGCTTCGGCCTCTGAAATTGTGGCAGGCGCGCTTCAAGACCACCGCAGGGCGATCATTCTCGGCGACCGCACCTTTGGCAAAGGCACAGTACAAAGTGAAATCCGCTTAGGTCGTAAAGGCAATCAAGCTATCCGTCTTACAACGGCACGTTATTTCACACCAAGCGGGCGCTCCATACAAGAACGCGGCGTTGAACCTGACATCGAACTGTTAATGCCGCGCCCCAAAGGGGTACGCCGAGCACCGCGCAGAGAAGCGGATTTGAACGGTCATATCACCAATGATCAGAAAAATCTTGATCGAGACGGTGAAGTGGACAAAACCGAAGCTGAGACAAATTCTGCTAGTAAAACGGCGATAGAGGGTAAGGCTGAGGATGTTAAAAATGCTGATAAAGCAGATACAGACGATGCGTCAAAGCAAGAAGCGGTTGACGTACAGCTCAGGTATGCCATTAAACTATTGAAGAATTTATCAAGTTTGCCAAAAGCCCAAATGGCTGAGGTTCGCAAGTAGGGTATTTTAAAGTGCGGGTGGCTTTTAAGCCAGTGAACAAAAGGTTTTGCGATAGTGCCGTCCGATTATAATAAAATTTTGATTGCCTGGGCCTCCAGTTTAATCTTCGTTATAGGGGGGACGCTTCTTTTAGAAGCGACCTATACGCCTGATCAATCACACGGCGACAACACACCTGCGCAAGTGTCTTCCGAAGAAGGCTCCCACGCCGCTGACCCTCACGCTGAAGAAGCTAAAGATACTCACAGCGAGACAAAACAACACGGTGACCATGCTGCTGATACTGATGAAACAGATTTGCCGGCACCAGGGCAACCTGCTGTCGATACCAGCCGTCCTGCGGCCATCAGCGCTATCCCCCAAGGTATTCCTGTAACCGCGCTTCCTGAACTGTTGGAGGAAAGCAATTTTGGACCACTGCCAAAAATCGCTAAAGACGGCAGGAAGTCTTACGATATTTACGCGGCACCACGCGTACGCGACCGGACCAAAAGCCGGATCGCTATTCTTGTCACTGACTTGGGTAAAAAGTCGCGCAATACAAAGCGCGCCGTTGATCAACTGCCCAAAAATGTAAGCCTTGCCTTCTCGGTCTATGGTAGCAATCTCCATGATTGGGGCCAAAAATCCCGCGCAAAAGGCCATGAAGTGCTTCTCGCTATTCCGATGGAGCCGGTGAATTACCCGCAAAATGACCCCGGACCGTTAACTTTGCTGACGAGCCAAACCAACCGTATTAAGGTAAACTTACTGCGCTCCTCGCTTGGAAAGTTTAGCGGATATGTGGGGGTTGTGAATTATATGGGGTCTCGGTTTACCGCATCTTCCGATAGCATTCGCCCGGTATTAGACGAATTGAAACGCAGAGGCCTGATGTTTGTCGATAACCGCGACAGCAAATATTCACTTGCAGCCTCAATGGCGCAAGGCATCAATATGCCGTGGGCCGTGAACAATAATTATATTGATAATACACTTGATAGCGAAAGCATCGCTGCGCAATTGATTGAACTGGAAAAGCGCGCCAGAGCCCAAGGCACTGCGATGGGTATAGCGCGGCCTTACCCTGTAAGCATACGAGCCATCACAGTTTGGGCCAAAACCCTAGACGAACGCGGCTTTGCCCTTGTTCCGGTTACGTCCATAGCAAACCAACAAGCGTTACCGCGCTAAGGAAAACGGGTCATGAAGGACTTACCTTACCGGCCTTGTGTTGGCATTCTTCTATTAAACAGTGCCAAGCGCATATTCACCGCTGAACGCATTGATATGCCTGGTGCATGGCAAATGCCGCAAGGCGGAGTAGATGCTGGCGAGGGGCTGAAGGAGGCCGCACTGCGTGAGCTTACTGAGGAAACCTCTATTCCCGCATCAGGCGTAACGATTTTAGCCCAAACCCAAGATTGGATACGCTACGATTTACCTGATCATCTGATCGGAAAAGCTTGGGGCGGGCGCTTCAAGGGACAGAAGCAACACTGGTTTCTGATGCGATTTAATGGCGATGACAGCCAAATTAATCTGTTGACTGAGCATCCTGAATTCTCCCGCTGGAAATGGTCCACCCAAGATGAACTTATCAGCGAGATTGTACCCTTCAAACGTGCTGTATATCAGCAAGTAGCAGCAGAACTGCTAACTCGGGATTAGTCTTTCAAGTTTTCAGGCTTTTTAGCTTTTAAGACTCTTCGGCTCTTTGGCTCTTAGTCTTTGACTGTAACGGCAAGCAGAACGTTAAGCGGCGATTTCATCCGCTAATGCTGTCATCCATGCAAGTTCAGTCTCAGCCGCAGAGCGTTCGATATCATCCTTGGCATCTTGCACATCTTCACGCGTGTCGCTGATTTTTTGAGCCAGATCATCGCTGTCAACACTATCAAGCGCTATGGTTTCTTCTGCCAAAATCGTCAAACCGGCAGAGCTAATCTGAGCCAAGCCACCTTTTAGAAATAGACGTTCAGCTTCTGCCCCCTCGCTGGCAAAAATTTCAACCACGCCAGGGCGGATTGTGGACATCAACGGCGCATGCTGCGGTAGGGCAGTAAAATCACCGTCCATACCCGGCACAATCACCATCGCAACCTCTGCGTCCTTCAAAAGGCGCTCAGGTGAAACGATTTCAAGATGAAGTGTATCAGCCATGATGTCCAAAGCCCTTTATATTATGCTGCATCTTGCGCAAGCTTTTCAGCCTTTGCGATCGCATCCTCAATACCGCCAACCATATAGAAAGCCGCTTCTGGCAGGTGATCATATTCACCGGCAACAATCGCCTTAAATGATTTTACAGTGTCTTCCAGCTGTACAAATTGACCGGGGAAGCCCGTGAAAATTTCAGCCACATGGAAGGGCTGAGACAGGAACTTCTCAATCTTACGCGCACGGGCAACAACCATTTTATCATCTTCAGAAAGCTCATCCATGCCAAGAATAGCAATGATGTCCTGAAGTGATTTATATTTCTGGAGAATTTCCTGAACCGAGCGAGCAACATCATAATGATCGTCACCAACCACGTTCGGGTCCATAATGCGTGATGTACTATCAAGCGGATCCACAGCAGGGTAAATGCCCTTCTCTGAAATCGCACGGTTCAGTACTGTTGTCGCATCAAGGTGAGCAAACGATGTCGCAGGCGCTGGATCGGTCAAATCATCGGCTGGCACATATACGGCCTGCACAGATGTGATCGAACCTTTCTTTGTAGATGTAATACGTTCCTGCATATTGCCCATATCGGTCGCAAGTGTAGGCTGATAACCCACAGCAGACGGAATACGGCCAAGAAGCGCCGACACTTCAGAGCCAGCTTGGGTAAAGCGGAAAATATTATCTACGAAGAACAAAACATCCTGACCTTCTTCATCGCGGAAATATTCAGCAAGCGTAAGACCTGACAAGGCAACACGCGCACGCGCTCCGGGAGGTTCGTTCATCTGACCGTAAACAAGCGCGCATTTGCTTTCGCCCTCTAGGTTGATAACGCCTGATTCGATCATCTCGTGGTAAAGATCGTTCCCTTCACGGGTCCGTTCTCCAACACCAGCGAAAACAGAGTAACCGCCGTGGCCTTTTGCGATATTGTTGATAAGTTCCTGAATAAGAACTGTTTTACCAACACCCGCACCGCCGAACAAACCAATTTTACCGCCCTTAGCGTAAGGTGCAAGAAGATCAACAACCTTAATACCAGTCACCAAAATGGCCGCTTCCGTAGATTGATCAGCATAAGCTGGCGCTTCAGCATGGATCGGAGCTCTTTTCTTTGTCCCAACAGGACCGCGCTCATCAATCGGCTCGCCAATCACATTCAAAATGCGTCCAAGTGTCTCAGGGCCAACCGGCACAGAGATTGGTGCGCCGGTATCGGTCACCTCTGATCCGCGCACCAAACCTTCTGTACTGTCCATAGCAATGGTCCGCACAGTGTTTTCACCGAGGTGCAGTGAAACTTCAAGAACAAGGCGTTGGCCATTATTATCGGTTTCTAGTGCGTTCAGCATTGCTGGCAAATGCTCGTCAAACTGAACGTCAACAACAGCGCCAATAACCTGCGTTATGCGGCCTATATTATTAGCCATGAGTTACACTCCTTCGTGCAATTTACTAAAGCGCTTCAGCGCCAGAGATAATTTCAATCAATTCTTTAGTGATATTCGCCTGACGAGTACGGTTATAAGTAATCGAGAGACTATCAATCATGTCACCAGCATTTCGCGTTGCATTATCCATCGCGGTCATGCGTGATCCTTGCTCAGATGCAGCGTTTTCCAACAGGCCACGGTATATTTGAACCGCGACATTTCGTGGAAGTAAATCCGCAAGGATCGCTGCCTCGTCTGGTTCATAATCATAAATCGCGCCGCCGAGTTCATCGCCCATACCTTCGGAAACCTCAGGGATTGGGGCTGGAATAAGCTGCTGATTAGTAGCAACCTGCACCAAAACAGACTGGAATTTAGCGTAAAACAATGAAGCAACGTCAAATTCGCCGCGCTCAAACATTGCCAGCACTTCGCTTGCAATAGGCTGAGCATCAGAAAAACTAAGCCGCTTCACAGCAGACAGGTCTTTCAGGTCAATGATAAAATCACCAAAATCTCGACGCAGCAAAGCATAGCCCTTTTTGCCGATACAAAGGATCTTCACTGTCTTACCTGAAGCGATCAACTGTTCGATATGCGGGCGTGCTGCTTTAACGATATTGGCATTAAAACCACCGCACAGGCCCCGTTCTGATGTCGCAACAATAACCAGATGCACATCCTCTTTGCCTGTACCAATTAACAGCGGAGATGCACCAGGGCTGTCCTTCACCGCAGCGCCTAGGCCAGCCAGCACGCTTTCCATCCGTTCCGCGTATGGGCGTGCAGCTTCCGCTGCTTCCTGCGCACGACGAAGTTTAGACGCCGCAACCATTTGCATGGCTTTGGTGATCTTCTGCGTCGACTTAACGGACGTTATCCGGTTTTTCAGGTCTTTAAGGCTCGCCATTGGCCGCGCCCTTCCTCACTGAATTTAAACTTAACTAAAAGACTTTACAAAAGCATCGAGAATAGACTTCAGCTTGGCTGTTGTCTCATCCGTTAGTTTTTGATCAGACGAAATCGTTGCCAAAACATCAGCGTGTTTGCCGCGCATGTCCGCAAGGAACTGTTCTTCAAACCGTGTCACGTCCGTCACATTGATGTCGTCCAAATAGCCCTTCACACCCGCAAAGATGGAAACAACCTGTTCTTCAACTTTCAAAGGCGAATATTGTGCTTGCTTCAAAAGCTCGGTCAAGCGCGCACCACGGTTCAATAGTTGCTGTGTTGCAGCATCCAAATCAGAGCCAAACTGTGCGAAGGCTTCCATCTCGCGGTACTGAGCAAGCTCAAGCTTGATAGAGCCAGCAACCTGCTTCATCGCTTTAATCTGCGCGGCAGATCCCACACGGGATACCGACAGACCCACATTAATCGCGGGACGAATCCCTTTATAGAAAAGCTCTGTCTCAAGGAAAATCTGGCCATCCGTGATCGAAATCACGTTGGTTGGAATGTATGCAGATACGTCACCAGCCTGAGTTTCAATGATCGGCAGCGCGGTCAAGGAACCGCCACCAGCAGCATCAGACATTTTCGCAGAGCGTTCCAAAAGGCGACTATGAAGATAGAAAACATCACCCGGATAAGCTTCACGTCCCGGAGGACGGCGAAGGAGAAGAGACATCTGACGGTACGCAACAGCTTGTTTTGTCAGATCATCATAAACGATCACAGCGTGCATGCCGCCATCGCGGAAATATTCGCCCATCGCAGCGCCAGCATAAGGCGCTAAAAATTGCAGAGGAGCAGGCTCAGACGCCGTAGCGGCCACAACGATGGAATATTCCATCGCGCCTTTTTCCTCAAGGGCTTTCACTATCTGAGCAACAGTTGAACGCTTCTGGCCAACCGCGACATAAATACAAAAAAGCTTTTTCTTATCATCATCACCAGCCGCATCATTTGTGAGCTTTTGGTTGATGAAGGTATCAATCGCAACAGCAGTTTTACCTGTTTGACGGTCACCAATGATAAGTTCACGCTGACCACGGCCAACCGGAACCAAAGCATCAATCGCCTTTAAGCCAGACTGCATAGGCTGATCAACCGACTTCCGGGGGATAATGCCGGGCGCTTTCACTTCAACGCGAGTCCGTTTCACATCGCTGATAGGGCCCTTGCCGTCAATCGGATTACCAAGCGCGTCAACAACGCGGCCCAACAAACCTTTACCAACAGGAACGTCCACGATGGCGCCAGTACGTTTAACCGTATCGCCTTCTTTAATTCCGCGGTCATCACCAAAGATCACGATACCAACGTTATCGCTTTCTAGGTTTAGGGCCATGCCCTTAATGCCACCTGGGAATTCAACCATCTCACCAGCCTGAACTTGGTCAAGGCCGTAAACACGAGCAATACCGTCACCCACTGAGAGCACAGTACCAACTTCTGAAACTTCTGCTTCGTTACCGAAGTTTGAAATTTGATCCTTTAGGACCTTAGAGATTTCCGCCGCACGGATATCCATCATTGAACCCCTTTCATGGCGATTGCGAGGTTATCGAGTTTCGTTTTCAGTGAGCTATCGACCATGCGAGAGCCCACTTTAACCCTAAGACCGCCGAGCAATGTTTCATCAACAGATGCGTCGATGGTAACATCACGGCCGACAGCCGCTTTCAATTGTTTTGTCAGTTCTGTTATTTGCGCCTTGGTAAGATCATGCGCGCTGGTAACTTCGGCACTAACCTCGCCCCTATGATGAGCAAGAAGCTTTTCGAAGTCTTCAACTGCGGCGCCGAGAATATCAAGTCTGCGATTCGCAGCAAGTACACCCAAAAATTTAACGGTGAGATCAGATAGCCCTGCGGCTTCAGCGACCTTGGTGACACCCTTCAGTTGATCATCTCGGCTAAAAAGCGGTGAGGTCACCAGCTCACGAAGGTCAGCGCTCTCGCTGAGCAGCCCCTTCAGGTCGGTGAGATCAGATTCGACTGTCTTCAGTGCCTTGGTTTCAAGCGCAAGCTCAAACAGTGCCACTGCATAACGGCCAGAAATTCCAGAAACTATCGCTTTGTGCGAGGTCACTTCAGACGTTCCCCTAGTAGCAGACCCAAACTATAGGCCTTCACCTGTTAACTCACTATATGAGACAATTCCATCAACGGTACTGCTCATGCTCCATTTGGCTCTTTCACTGAGGCATAGTTACGACCCCACTGCGGCGCTTTCCAGCCGAAATGCGTGCTCCCTCTAGCATAGAGATTTCACCCGTGCAAGCCGCCAAATTAGCCTGATGCATTTCTTTCTTCAATCCGCCGTAATTACAGGTGTATTTCGCGCTTGCAGGAACGGCCTTTGGATCAAAAGGCCTCTTGTTACCAAGCGCTTACACCAGCGTGGCAGAATCACATAAAACTATAGGGATCAATATCTATTTTGATCCGCACCCCTCCAATTTTCGGGGCCTTGCTAACCCAACTTCGGATCACAGGCTGAATTTTCATATCTTTCGGGGCATGGACCAGCATACGAAACCGGTGTTGACCGCGCACACGCGCCATTGGAGCCGGCGCTGGCCCAACAAAATGAAGGCCCTCTATTATAGGGGCGGAGGCCGCAAGAGCACGCCCTTGCTGCATTACATCCGCCATATCAGGGCCAGAAAGAATAACCGCCACCAATTTACCAAAAGGCGGCATACTATATTGCTCTCGAGAGCATTTCTCTGCCGACAGAAAAGCCTCCCCATCACCTGTTAGAAGGGCTCGCACAACAGGGTGCTCTGGTTCATATGACTGTAAATACACACGCCCTGGCTTGTCAGCACGTCCCGCACGTCCCGCAGTTTGTACAAGTTGCTGATACGTACGCTCCCCCGCGCGCAAATCACCGCCCCTAAGACCAAGATCAGCATCCACGACCCCCACCAATGTCAAACCGGGGAAGTGATACCCCTTGGTTACAATTTGAGTACCAATCACAATATCCAACTGGCCACTGGCAATTTCCCCCACGACACGAGCCGTCTCTAAGCTGGTGGTCATAGTATCACTGGTCATAACTGAGACGCGCACATTAGGAAAACGTTGGCGAACCTCCTCAAACATACGCTCCACGCCGGGTCCACATGCTACAAGCGCATCTTTCGTGTCACACTGTGGGCACACATCTGGAACAGGCTCCATATGGCCGCAGTGGTGGCACTGTAATTCGCGCCGGAACCGATGTTCTACCAACCACGCACTGCAACTAGGACATTCAATCCGGAACCCGCACGTACGGCACAGCGTCAAGGGAGCATACCCGCGCCGATTTAGAAACAGCATGACCTGCTCGCCTGCAGCCAAGGTTTTTTCAATCTCTGAAACAAGTACTGGCGATAGCCATGTACCCGGCTCAGGCGCATGGGTTCGCATATCAATAGCGTGCATAGCTGGCAACACGGCCCCGCCGTGGCGCTGGCGCATCAAAAGCGTTTCATATCGGCCTTGGTCGGCATTTACCAGCGTCTCAAGAGAGGGTGTCGCACTGGCAAGAACAATCGGGCACTTGGCTAATTTTGCACGAACAATCGCCATATCACGCGCATGGTACAGCACCCCTTCTTCTTGTTTGAAAGACGGGTCGTGCTCTTCGTCAACAGTGATAAAGGCTAAATTCCTAAAGGGCAAAAACAATGCCGAGCGTGCCCCCACTACAACGCGCGCTTGGCCCGAAGCCACTCCGCGCCATGCTCTGCGTTTTCCCGCCTGACCAATTTCCGAGTGCCAAACCACCGGCTTAACACCGAATCGCGCCTCAAAACGATCCAGCCACTGGGATGTCAGAGCAATTTCCGGCACAAGAACCAGCACTTGCGCACCCTTTTCAGCCAGCGCCTTGGCCAGCCCTTCAAAATATACCTCGGTTTTTCCTGAGCCTGTTACTCCGTCCAAAAGGAAAGGCGCAAATCCACCGTCCTGCACTTTGGCGCATATGGCATTGGTCGCTCGCGTTTGTTCCTCGGATAAATGAGGCCCTGCCGACGACAAGTCCGGTTCTGAAAACGGCGCATCGGATGAAAGTTCAATAACCTGAAGTGCTCCGGCTTTAGCGAGAGCTTGCACAACAGAGAGGCTGGTTCCTGCACATTTCGCCAATTCAGTAGCGGTTCTAGGTATAGCATCCGCGGCAATTTCCAGCAGTTTCTCCCGTACAGGCGTTATGCGCAAACCAGAGGGTTTCGTGCCAGTGCTAACATAATAGCGTTTTACCGGAACATCCCCCAGCGCTGCAGGTGAAGGCAAACACATACGCAACACCGCGCCTTGCGGACTAAGTGTGTAGGCTGAAACCCAATCGACAAATCGCCGCAAATCCTTAGCCAGCGGCGGTAGGTCAAGCACTGCCTCAATTGCCTTCAGCTTTTTGAAAGCGATGACCTTGCCATTTTCTGTCGTCTTTCCGTCCCAAACCACCCCGATGACTTTACGCCCTGAAAGCGGAACACGCACGAGGCTGCCAGCGACCGGTTTGGCCATATTTACCGGCAAGCTGTAATCTAGCGGGCCTGCAAAAGGTAGCGGCAGCAGTATTTTAACACGCACGCCATCAATAGCCGCAGAAGCGTCTCTACTTGGGTCTAATGTAAAGGCTTTTTGATCCATGCGGATTAGGTACGATCCAATAATCTTCGGGTTATAGTGCTTCCAACCATAAATTCCCCCTTTGTGATCACCCCCACTGTGATCACAAAGGGCTCGACTGCGCTCCGCCAGCTTTGCGGCGAAGCTCCCGCCTGCTTTCTGGCAACACTCACGTGGCGTTTAAGCGCCACTTCAGCAAAATTCAGTTGGAAAGACTATAGCAGCATAGAAAATCATTGAGAGAGACGCAATCGTCTATAAGGCTTGAAAAAAACAATCACTTCTAATAGGCAATCGTTTGAAACCAGTATATCGTGCCTCAAACGCATTGTGCATCCGCTTCCTTCAGTAACCAAGGGAGCAGGCCCCATAGGAATAACGGAGCTACCAATGAAATTTTTCCTCGACACCGCAAATATCGACGAAATCCGCGAAGCAAATGCCACAGGCTTGCTTGACGGTGTAACCACCAACCCGTCGCTGATCAAAAAAGCTGGCCGCGAATTTTTCGAGGTTATTGCTGAAATCGCGGCCGAAGTTGATGGGCCTGTTTCTGCTGAAACGGTGGCGCATGACCATGAAACCATGCTGAAGGAAGGCTATAAATGCGCCAAAATCGCCGATAATATTGCAGTGAAAGTGCCGCTAACGATCGATGGCCTGAAAACCTGCAAGGCCCTGCGCGCGGAAGGCATTATGGTGAACGTGACACTGTGTTTCTCGGCCAATCAGGCGCTGCTTGCCGCCAAGGCTGGCGCCAGCTTTATATCGCCGTTTGTTGGCCGTCATGATGATGTGGGCTTCAACGGCATGGAATTGATCGAAGACATCCGCAATATTTACGATAATTACGGCTTCGATACAGAAATATTGGTCGCCAGCGTACGCCACCCCACACATATCCTAGAAGCCGCCCGCATCGGCGCGGATGTATCTACTTTCCCGATCGGCGTGATGCGCGCTCTGTTTAATCACCCCTTGACCACAAATGGGCTCGCGGGCTTTGATAAAGATTGGGCCGCAACTGGCTTTTCAATCCTATAAACATTGAATTTAGGATTTGCGGTCGATACTCTACCCGCAGTGGTTCGAAAACTATTGGGGGAAGTTTGCACATGGAAGACCATAGCCGCGCCGAAAATGAGGCGAATCAAAAAACGCAAAATTTATCCGGAAATAAGGCGAAACGAATTAAGCGCCTCAACCTGATGCTAATGCTTGTGGCGTACCTCATGTTTGTATTGCCGGGGACATGGATTTACATCCATTTACCGGGTGCTTTTTTTCAAGTTTCGGACGGCAATGATGATGGCAGTTACACGATACTGGGGCTGTTCGTTATTGGTTTTATTGCCTTCTTTACCATAGCTCTTTTTGTATTCGTTAAATGGCGCGGTGCCGTGCTGGCTAACGAAGATAGTGATGGCTTTGCGCAAGCTCTTCAAAGATCAAAAAAAGCGGAAACTCCAGCCGGCGTTTCAAACACCCGCGTGGGGTATCTTTTTTCTTCTGCCCTGACGGTCTTGGCACTTTTGGCGTTGATTACGGTAGGAATAATTAATGGCAACGGTACAGTCAGGTCCGATCTCTTGCCGACCCTCCTTTTCGGAGTAATCGGACTGATTGTTGGCCTAATATCTCTCTATTTTGGAGTCCGCTGCGGCCACTGCGGCACCGGCCTTTTTAGTTTGATGCGACAAGATCAATCCGACAACTCGGAAATGTCATATTCTGGCGACACAAAAGAAATGTACCATTTTATGTTTGCACCTACATGCACCAAATGTGGCATTCTGCGGCGATAGCTAACTACTTGATAACCGATACTATCGAAGTGCGCTCCAACAAAGAACAAAGCCAAGTTGAATGACCCTGCCTGCATTCGAGATATTGCACAATGACAACCCTTGGCCCGATACCGAGGGCGTTACCGCGTGGGATTTTACGCTGGGCGGCGGGGGACGGCATTTGATAGATGCGATCATCACACAAGACAAGCCCCGCTACATGCTAGAGATTGGCTGCTTTTTAGGGGCATCAGCAAAGCGTTGGCTATCGCTTGACCCAAACCTAAAGCTTATCGGTGTCGATTCATGGTCAAACTGGTTGGTCGCGCAGTGCCGTAAATATGTCGGGCGTCCGGGCCTAACCCGCGCTTATCCTGACATCAAGGTTCAACAGCGTTTCGCCGCTGACGTGGAACGCCAAGGCCCATTTCCAACTGCCATGGCAAATTTGCGAGGCTTTGAAGACCGCTTTGTGCCCGTACGCGGCACATCACCCGACTGTTTGCCCACTATAAAAGCCACTGGTTTCACGCCTGACCTGATCTATATTGATGCAGGAAAAAAAGCTGATGACTTAAACGTATGCCATCAACTGTGGCCAAATGCGTGCATTACCGGCGATGATTGGCACTGGAACCGTACCAAAGGGTATCCCATGCGGAAAATTGTAACAAATTTTGCAGAGCAGTATGGTTTCCACGTCACCGCTGAACATGCTACATGGGTTTTAAATAGAAACTAATCGAGAAGCCAACACAGTGCCCATATCTTTACCACTAACCAGTGTCATAATGGTTATAACGGCCTTAGGCGCTTTGTTTTTCTTACTGCAGCCGAAACTGGTGAATGCGCCCATGTGGCGGGCTATGATAACGCCGCTTGCCTCTATTATTGGCTCAGGCTTTCTGGTCGCAGGGCCGATACTTGCGCACACTGCTGGCAATCATGCCTGGATAGCCATGTTAGGCTTATGCGCAGCGGCTTATTTATTCGGTGCAGTCATACGGTATAATATCGCCCATGTGGAACCGCTTACCAAAGACAAAATGCCGTCAAGTTACCGCACAATCGAGAAATTTTCAGACCTTGCCCTAGCCTTCGCCTATTTTGTATCTGTCGCTTATTATTTGAACTTGCTAGCGGCCTTTTCTCTGCGCGCAGTGGATATAATTGATCCTTATTTCATCAGAATAGTCTCATCGGCAGTCATTGCGACACTGGGTATCATCGGAGCCTTAAGGGGATTGCGCGCCCTAGAGCACCTTGAGGCTATCTCTGTTGGCATTAAATTATCCTTGATAGCTGGATTAATCGCCGCCCTTGCTTTCTCGGCTGGAGTATCGATTAGCGATGATACGCTGGTATTAAACGAATTTGAGCATGGCACAGGCATGAAAGAGCTATCGATCCTCTTGGGATTGATTATTTTGGTGCAAGGGTTTGAGACATCCCGCTATTTAGGGGATGCCTACGACAGAGAAACGCGCATAAAAACAATGCGCTATGCCCAGCTATTATCCAGCGTTATCTATGTTGTGTTTATCCTTCTGCTGACGCCCTTTTTCACCGGGGACCTCCCCCCTGAAGGAGGCGAAACAGAAATAATCAACTTGCTAACACCGCTTGGTATGATCGTTGGTCCATTGATTATTTTCGCGGCTCTAGCGTCACAATTTTCAGCGGCAATTGCTGACATGAACGGTGCTGGCGGCCTGCTGGCTTCCTCAAGCGGTCACAGGTTTTCCATGCGTGCCGGATATTTGATCACAGCCGCAGTTGCTCTTGCTATCACATGGTCTGCCAGCATCTTTGAAATCATTGTCTATGCGTCCAAGGCGTTTGTATTTTATTATGGCCTACAAAGCGGACTTGCCGCACTTGCCTGCTGGCAATCAGAACAACCGCACAGATACAGGAAAACCGCCCTGTTCATTAGCGCAGTCTTCCTAAGCCTTGCCGTGCTGCTGTTTGGTGTATCAGCCGAAGTTTAAAAAGCCCGTAAACGCTTTATTCAGGCTTTACCCATGTCACATGACCCATTTTGCGGCCTTTGCGGGGTTCGCTTTTACCATAATGATGATAGTGGGCGGTTGGATCTGATAGATATTGTTCAAAATCGTTAATTTCTTGGCCCAACAAATTTTTCATGACCGCCTTGCCCAGAGCATCAGGTCGGCCAAGAGGCAAATCACAAATAGCGCGCACATGCTGCTCGAACTGACTGGTTGCCGCGCCTTCGATGGTCCAGTGGCCACTGTTATGAACGCGTGGAGCAATTTCATTTACCACAATATCACCGCTTGCATCCGTGACAAACATTTCCACCGCCATCACGCCTACATACTCAAGCGAATTTGCTACCCGCGTGGCCATTACTTTGGCCTTCGCCTCCATCATATCATTGATCGTGGCTGGAACTGTTGTTGTATCAAGGACATGATTGGTATGAACATTTTCCCCCACAGGGAAAGCCGCCACATCCCCAGAAGCACTGCGTGCAACAATCACACTGATTTCACGGTCAAAACTAACAAAGCCTTCAAGAATCGCTGGAGCGCCCTTTGTGACATCCATCACCGCATCTAAGTCGCTTTTACGTTTGACCATAAATTGGCCTTTGCCGTCATAGCCAAAGCGCCGGGTTTTTGCGACCGAAGGCTTGCCGATTTCAGCGAAAGCTTCCCCAAGTTCATCGCGTGTTTCAAAAGCTCTGTAAGGCGCTGTTGTCACACCTGATGCCGCGAGAAATGACTTCTCCGCCAGCCGGTCTTGCGATACCTCTAGCGCCTTTACGCTAGGGTGAAGCGGCTTAATCGCTGCCACAAGGGCAACAGCCTGCGATGGTATATTTTCAAACTCGTAGGTCACCACATCGACAGCCTCAGCAAAAGCCGTCAGCGCTTTTTCATCGGTATAATCTGCGACAGTTTTATATTGCGCCACATGAAAAGCAGGACTGTTTTCGTCCGGGCAATAAATATGGCAGTGGTAGCCAAGACGCGCCGCCGCAAGCGCAATCATGCGCCCAAGCTGGCCGCCACCCATAATGCCAATGGTCCCACCTGGATTAATCCGTGTCATGGTCTTGCCCTTACGCTTTGGGTATTTGTTTAACTATCAGTTGGATCAGTGGCTACGCTAGCCGTTTGCGCAGCACGCCACGCATCCAGCCGAGCCGCCACATCTGCATCCATCAAGGCAATCACGGCCGCGGCTAACAGCCCCGCATTTTTTGCACCAGCCTTGCCGATTGCCAGTGTACCAACAGGAACACCGCCCGGCATTTGAACAATAGACAGCAAGCTATCCTTGCCTGACAACATACTAGATTGCACTGGCACCCCAAACACTGGCAAAGGTGTCATGGCTGCTGCCATTCCGGGCAGATGCGCCGCACCACCAGCGCCGCCTATGATACATTTCAAACCCCGGTCACGCGCGGTTTTCGCATAGTCATAAAGCCGATCCGGTGTGCGGTGTGCCGAAACGATCTTACATTCATGTGGCACACCAAGATCAGAGAGAATATCTGCGGCATGCTTCATGGTGGGCCAATCAGATTGGCTCCCCATAATGATACCGACTTGCGGGGTCGTTTCAGACATGCATTTGGTCCATTTTTTAAACGGGTGAAACTGCGAGGGC
>WFTS01000094.1 GCA_015485385.1 Kordiimonadales bacterium
GATTATATTTCGCCTGAGACGATCACTAAGCCTGTTTCACTATTAGACACATTGCCAACGGTGGTTGATCTGATCGGTGCTGCATTTAAAGGCGGCGTTCACCGCTATGCCGGCACCGATATGAAAATTCGGGCGTGGGATGATCCTGTTTATTCCTATTGCTACCGCCGCCGCTACTGCGCATCTGTGGTCGTAGCGAACATGAAATATATAGATTATTTCGGCGGTGCACCGGCTGAATTGTATGATCTAAACCGCGACCCGTCTGAGCAAAATAATATTGCAGCCTTAAACCCACAAAAATTACAAGATATGCAGCGCCGTTTGTATCGTTATTTAGACAGTGCCGACAAATATTATCAGGCATATTTCAAATCAGGCCGGGCGCTTGCATCAGGTTTGGACGGTGTGACACGAAAAGTAACACGCAAGTGAACGGGTCTTTTATCGCATTAAACCTATATAGTAGGATGGCATCCCCAGAGGTTGATGCCAATATTTGAACAACGCTTGATCATGTAGGAAAAATCATGTCCACATCCCCAAAACCATATGGTGTCGATGCTCGCCCAAAACGGCAAGCGACAGCGAAAAACATCGCAGCAATGAAAGGCGGCACGCCTATCGTGTGCTTGACGGCTTATATTACGCCTATGGCAGCACGGCTCGATAAGCACTGTGATCTTTTGCTGGTGGGTGACAGTGTTGGCATGGTTCTTTACGGTATGGATTCGACCCTCGGTGTTGACTTGGAAACAATGATTCGTCATGGCCGGGCCGTGTGCAGAGGGGCAAAACAGGCACTTGTGGTGATTGATATGCCCTTCGGGACATATGAAGAATCGAAGGAGCAGGCCTTTAGAAATGCAGCCCGAGCGCTTTCTGAAACCGGTGCAGGCGCTGTGAAACTTGAGGGCGGTGTCGAGATGGCGGAAACTGTTTCCTTTCTAACAAAGCGCGGAATTCCTGTGCTTGGTCATGTGGGTTTGATGCCTCAGTCTGTCCATGCGCATGGTGGTTACGCAGCAAGAGGCCGCCATGTTGAAGAATGGGACCCAATCTTGGAAGATGCCGTCGCAATCGCAGAATCTGGTGCTTTTGCAGTGGTTCTGGAAGGTGTTGCCGAACCTCTTGCGCGTAAAGTGACGGAGACTGTGGCGTGCCCAGTGATTGGAATTGGGGCTTCAAATGCCTGTGATGGCCAAATTTTGGTGACTGAAGACATGCTTGGTTTATTTGCCATCAACCCTAAATTTGTGAAACGTTTTGCAGAACTTGGGCAAAGTATTGAAGATGCCATCGGGGACTATTCCAGCGAGGTTCGAGCGCGTAATTTTCCGGGTGATGAGCATACATACAAGATGAAAGGCTCGGATAGCTGAGACCTGTCGAATTATCACCATAATTTACTGGTGTCTTCTCGTTTGCTTATGACGACGGCTTTGGCTATGGTAGCCGAAATTTTTTTGGGTCGCCAAAACCCTTGGTTTGGTCCAGCTTTTATTTAATATTATTTGCGCGGGAAAATATACGGCCCGACGCTATTGTTTGGAGAGTTTTTCGTGTCAGACATTAACCCAGATCTGGCCGCGCAGGAAGTAGACGCTGACCTGCGCCGCGATCAATTAAACGCCATGTGGAAAGCATATGGTCGTTATATTATCGGTGGCGCCGTTGGGGTTGTACTCGCTGTTGGTGGTACACAGCTGTATAATTATCAGATACGCAGCGCACAGGAAGCGAATTCAGATATATTTAATGATGCTGTAGTGAGGGCGCAGGCTGCAGGCGCAGACAGTGCTGCTATTTGGGCAGAGACTGTCTCAAAGCTTGATAGTGGTTATGCGGCCTTAGCAGAATTGCGTGAAGCAGAGGCCCTTGCCGAATCTGGTGATTATAGGGCGGCTATTAAGGCTTATGACAGGTTAGCGGCTAGCACAAACGGTGACCTTATTTTGCGCGAATATGCACAATTGATGGCAGGGCTGTTGGTTGTTGATAAAGTCGGTGATTTGGACGAAGCCCGTAGTCGCTTTACGGTTTTGGCGGGGGCAGATCAGCCTTGGCACTATAGTGCCTTAGAGCAAATGGCTTTCATTGATATGAAGCAAGGTGACAATGCTGCAGCCTACGAGGGGTTTGCAGCGCTCGCTGATAGCACCAATGTGCCACAGTCAATTGGGGCGAGGGCGCGTCAATTCCGTGACATGTTGGAACGTACATTGCCCAAGCTCGCTGCGGACCCTGTCGAGCAGCTTGAGAATGCGCCTCAACCAATAGAGGCGGAGGCTCCATCTGATGAAGGCTAAAACATTAAATTCGGCATTTCGGTTTACCGTTATAGTGACGGCGACGATGGCGCTTTCAGCGTGCAGCCTATTCAAAAGCAGCGGCAAAAAAGCAGAAGACTATGATGATGAGGGCCGGGAGCGAATTTCTATCATTAGCTCGACTGAAGGTATGGATGTCGATCCAGCAATCGCCAATATGGTGGTTGCCATTCCTCGGCCATTTACGAATAAAAATTGGTCTCAGGCAGGTGGAAATTCCTCCCATGATGTGCAGCATGTGGCGCTAGGCAATCAGCTACGCCAAGTCTGGCGTTCCAACATAGGTCGCGGAAACCAAAAATACGAGCGGCTAATTTCTGGGCCAGTAGCTGGTAATGGTATGGTCTATGCCGTTGATACTCGCGGGGATGTCACAGCCGTTTCCCTAGAGACAGGCCGCAGGATTTGGCACACTGAATTGCGAGACCCTGAAGAGCGCAGTGATGTTGGTTACGGTGGCGGCGCGGCACTGTATGGGAATAAATTATATGTTACGTCAGGTTATGGCTTCACTGCGGCGCTCGACGCTCAGACGGGAAGCGAACTTTGGCGATATGTTGGGGATGTGCCGTTTCGCGGTGCGCCAACGGCATCAGCGGACAGAGTTTTTGTTGTCACTCATGATAATCAGATGATTGCCCTTAACCCTGAGACAGGTGAGTTGATCTGGGATCAGGTTGGGATTGCGGAAAACGCAGGCATGTTAGGGGCGGCAAGTCCGGCATATGATGGAAATACTTTGGTGACAGCCCTGTCTTCCGGAGAGTTGATTGCCATGCTTGGGACAAATGGCCGTATTTTATGGCAGGATTCGTTAACAAGCTCACGACGTTTGACACCACTTGCGACCCTAACCGATATTGACGGGAACCCAGTGATTTCAAGTGGTAAAGTATATGCTATAAGTCATGCGGGCCGGATGGTTGCCATAGACATGCGAAGCGGAGAGCGCTCGTGGGAGGCAGATATCGCAGGTGTCAGCACTCCTTGGGTCGCTGGTGGCTTTGCTTTCCTTACCACCGTTGATGGACAGGTGGCCTGCCTTTCTCTTGCTGATGGACGTGTGCGCTGGGTGGCCCAGTTGCAACGCTTTAAAGATCAGGAAGAACGCAAAGGTTTAATCAAATGGAATGGGCCAATTTTGGCTGGGGACCGGTTGTTGGTTACCAGTTCACATGGCTATGCGCTTTCCATATCTCCCTACACTGGTGAGGTTTTGAGCGGCCTTGAATTGCCAGACAGTGCTTCAACAGATCCTATTGTTGTCGATGGACGCTTCATTGTCTTAACAGATGCAGGCGATTTGGTCGCGTATCAATAGGTCTAACTAGGTGATTTAAAATGGGTTTTACTCTTGCCATTGTTGGGCGCCCCAACGTGGGGAAATCCACATTGTTTAACCGTTTGGTTGGCAAACGCATTGCGCTTGTTGATGATACACCCGGCGTCACGCGCGACCGGCGAAGTGCGCGTGGACGCATTGGGGATTTAAAGTTTGAAATCATAGATACGGCTGGCTTGGAAGAAGGCAAGACGGGTTCACTTAGTGATCGTATGCGTAGCCAAACGCAGCTTGCGTTAAAGGAAGCTGATGTCACTTTGATGCTTTATGATGCACGAGCTGGCATCACCCCTATGGATGAACATTTTGCCGATTGGTTACGCCGCAGCACATCACAAACGATCCTTGCGGCTAATAAGTGCGAGGGGAAATTAGCGGATGCGAACGTCTATGAGGCATACAGTCTTGGTCTTGGAGAACCTCTGGCAATTTCTGCTGAGCACGGCGAGGGGTTAGGCGAATTATATCAGGCTATTGTCGATGCTTTGACTGAGCAAGGCATTGACCCATACGAGGATGAGGCGAGAGAAAAGGCTGCTGCCGAAGCCCGTAAGCCGAAAGAGGGTGGTCCTATAGAGGGCGACCTTGATTATGAATTTACCGATGAAGAAGATGAGGCCGAGGCTCGTCCGCTCCGTATGGCAATTGTTGGTCGTCCAAACGCCGGTAAATCAACTCTTATCAATACCCTTGTTGGTGAAGACCGCCTAATTGTAGGCCCTGAAGCTGGTCTGACCCGTGATAGTATTGCTGTACCGTGGGAGTGGGACGGTATGGCGGTGAAATTATATGATACAGCCGGAATGCGTAAACGGGCGCGCGTTACAGAGAAGCTTGAAAAGCTGTCCGTTGCAGACGGTTTGCGCGCTGTTCAATATGCTGAAGTAGTGGTGCTTTTGCTGGATTCTGAACGCGGGATTGAACGCCAAGACCTGAAAATTGCAGAACTTGTGGTAAAAGAGGGCCGGGCTTTGGTGATTGCTCTCAACAAATGGGATGCTGTGGACGATAGGCTTGCAGCCAAACGACAGCTAACGGATAGCTTGACTAAAAGTCTGCCACAGTTGAAGGGCGTGAAAGTTGTAAATTTCTCAGGCCTGACAGGAAAGGGTGTGCAACATCTTATGCCCGCTGTGCAGGAGGCTTATGAAATCTGGAATGCTCGAATTCCAACGGCTGGGTTCAATCGCTGGCTTGCGGATGCTTTGGAAAAGCACCCGGCCCCGTCAGTTGGGGGACGCCGAATAAAAATTCGCTATGGGGCGCAAATAAAAGCACGGCCACCGACTTTCACACTGTTTTGCAACCGTCCGGATGATTTACCCGACAGTTACAAACGGTATCTGGAAAATGAGATGCGGCGCGATTTTGATCTGCCCGGCGTTCCGCTGCGGTTAAATTTACGAAAAAGCGATAATCCCTATGAGGGCCGCCGCCGCAAACGTGACCGCTAGATAGGCCGCATTTATTCCTCGCTGATCAAACGTCCCCAAGCACATATGGCTTTAGGCTTTTGGCCTTTTTTATAAGTTCACGACTGCTTTCTGGATCAATATGGCATTCCTGAAAAGCGGTTGTGAGTGCATCGATTAAAATGTCAAAGTGTGTCGCGTTAATATCATACTTAGCCACTATGTTTTGGTGCGCTTTTTTTACATAATCATGAGTACCGCTGCATTCGTTAAGCATCAAACTGGTGAAGAACCAAACTTGTTTGCGTTTGAGCGATTCCATATTGACGTTTTTGAAAATAAAATTAATTCGGGTGTCGCTCAGTAGGATGTCATAAAAACGCACTATGACCTCGGACAAAGCAGCAGTATCGCCGATGTGTTTCAAAAGCGTAGACATGTATGCCTCCTGTCATCCCCTAACTGCAAATATAGCTGTTTATAGTTAATATTTTCTAAGGGGGAGGTGCGGTCTGGCATGATATGAACACAGAGTGTTTAAACTGCGGCAGAATGGCTCTTGCACCAAATGCAAGATCGCGCTAGCACACAAGTATGATTATGGATAAAACAACGCTCACCGATCGCCGTTCTATAGGCTACTGGCTGCTATTTATGGCTTTCATTGTTTTTGCAATGGTGGTGGTTGGCGGTGCGACACGCTTGACCGAATCTGGCCTTTCAATGGTGAACTGGAACCCTGTTACGGGCGCTCTGCCACCCATTGGGGACGCGGCCTGGCAAAAGGAATTCAGCGATTATAAAACCAGCCCACAATATCAGTTAATAAATGCAGGTATGAGCCTTGAGGACTTCAAGGGCATTTTTTATTGGGAATGGGGCCACCGGCTGCTTGGCCGCTTGATTGGCATATTCTTTTTTGTTCCGCTGGTTTGGTTTTGGGTAAAAAACAAAATCCCTAAAGGTTACAAAGGACGCTTGGCAGCTCTGTTTGTATTGGGTGGCTCTCAAGGGCTTTTGGGTTGGTATATGGTAATGTCAGGGCTGGTGGATGAGCCAGCCGTTAGCCATTACCGTTTAACGGCGCATTTGATGCTGGCGCTCTTTATTTTTGCTGCGCTGTTGTGGACTAGCTTGTCACTTTTACGCACACCGTTAAGTCAGACAGCCTTGGTTAACGATAGTTGTACAAAATGGCTGTTATATTTTACCGCAGGATTGCTGGTGCTTCAATTGGTTATGGGGGCATTGGTCGCAGGCTTGAGGGCAGGGCATATCTTTAATAGTTGGCCCTTGATGGGGGATAGTTTTGTCCCTGACGGGTTGCTTGGGCTTGAGCCATGGTGGCGAAATTTGTTGGATAATGCGGTAACCGTGCAATTTGATCACCGAATTGGTGCTTATGTTTTAACGATCCTCGTTGCTGCCCTTGTTTGGCGTTTCAGAACGTCGGACCGGCGCGTCAAAGGGGCAAGCCACATGCTTGGCGCGGCGGTGCTTTTGCAGATGGGGCTTGGCATTATCATGTTGCTTAAAAGCGTTCCCGTATCATGGGGGGCAGGGCACCAAGCGGGCGGCGTTATGGTTCTGGCGGCTTTGATTAATTTGATGCACCATACGCACCGCGGAGACACATAATGGCTTCTGATGATAGAACCTCTGGTGATTTGGCCGACCTTTCGGCCGAATTTGTTTCGGTTTATGTTACAGCCGAAAGCGAGGATGTCGCGATGCGTATAGCGACAACACTCGTGCATGAGCGTTTGGTCGCTTGCGCAAATGTTAATACAGGAACTCGCTCGATATATCAGTGGGATGATACCATGCAACTGGATACCGAGGTTACTGTGATCATGAAAACCACCATAGACAATGTTGAAACCATGGTTGACCGTATTAAAGAGATGCACAGCTATGAGGTGCCGTGTGTAACGGTTTCCCCGATTATTGGCGGCAATATTGACTATCTAAAATGGGTGCAAAAACAGGTCAGGTGATAGCGCTCAACTGTGAATAAAAAACCAGTTTAGTTTAGCCATAGATTATAGAGCGCAGCTTGATCCTCGCGTGCTAGGCCAACATGGGTTTTGCCATTTTCTAATATAAGTGCATGGCCATAACCTTTCATCCCCCATAGATCGCCTTTCAGGAATACATTCATTCCCCATTTAATGCCGTGCTTTTTAGCGCGCGCAGGCAGGGCATGCTTGACCCACGCCTCGCCTTCCGTGATCACTCCAATATCGCCGCGCCAGCCATCATCTGGGGGTGGATCATTGACATAACCTTGCCACGGC
>WFTS01000095.1 GCA_015485385.1 Kordiimonadales bacterium
CTTTTATCGGCGTCAGCATACACTTTTCCAACCCCAGGCGTGATCGCGGTATCAGGCACATTTAAAACAACTGGTGTTACCGTGTTTGTCGCAGTGTCAAAATAATAAAGGCCTACACGTTCACCCTCAGGATATGTTTCACCATACATGTAAGACGCACAAAAATACGCGTTTTCACCATCATTTGTTTTATGCATTCCTGCGGGCATTAAAGGAACATCTGCCAAAGGTTCGGCATGATTTTTCTCAAGATTGAGGGACCAGATCTTGCCATCCGTTCCGGTGACCAGAGCCGTTTTTCCGTCTGCCATGAAAATAATATCATCAAATGCTGGCAAGCCGTTCTCGCTCCGCTGCAGAGCGGTCCGAAAAGCAGCCGACTGATCAACCGATGCCGCATCTACAAGGGTGGTTTGCGTAAATGACAGAGGCCCTGAAATGCGCAATTCGCTGGCTGGACTTGCGGCAAACCACCACACGGCGATGACAGCAAACACAAGTAGAAACCCTATCTTGAGAATACGCATAATTACCCCTTTATGACCTACAAATACCTATTGTGAAGATCATAAGCCGGTCAGAGCCACAAAGTCAGCTAATTTTGCACATCCTAGTCCTAACGGCATAAGTCAGAAGCTCTACGGCCCTAGCATAATGCATTCATTTGGCGGGTTTCAGATCAAAAGCACCATCTGATTGCGTTACAAAAACACATTCACTGCCCGCAAGACATTCACTGATATGAGGCAGCTCGGCAGGAATTTCATAAAAAGAGCCAGGTGGTAAAATTGTTTCAGTTTCAGGTTTCCCAGGTTCATAGTGACGCATACGCCCCGACATGATCACGCCAACATAACTGAAGGAATGTTTATGCGGCGGCGTTTTTACGCCAGCCTCAAATTTAATCAACTTTACATGAGCGCCAGTTTTAAAGTTACCCTTCACCGCCGCAAGAGACCGGCCGGGCGCAACTTCTTTCCACACAACATCCGAAGCAACTGTGCGGCTACTCCCTATGCTCTGCTGAGATGCGGCCGTTGACAAAGTTGCAAGTCCACCCAGAACCCCCACAGCGGCAACAAAGATAATCGCGCCAAGTTTAAACTGTATATGTGCCATCTCTCATTCCTTAACAAAAACTGATTTCAACGAATGAGCCATAAAAGAGGCCGAGGAGCTACAAAAAAACCTAACAGGCCAGTCACATCTACGTCATTACAGCAAGAGCCAATTGCATGAGCCATTTATGGAATTTCTGCTGTACACAAAGCGTTTCTGCACTTTTTAAGAAAATACAGTAATGTTTGCAGATCACGTTGCGATATTTGCAACAGTGTAGTGCAAAATTGGACCCTGTTGATCCCAGCCCCGCTTCTTATATCTCCCTTATCCACGCACGATAGCAAAAGGCAGATAAAAAATGGCTAGAAAAAATCAACAAAGCAGCGATACGATCGCCAATATTGCCGTTCTATTAAACATCGCAGGCGTTAGCGTCTTCGTCGGTTATCTATTCTTCTTGTAAAGCCTTACCAAGCAAAGGCCGCAACTAACACACAACAAAAAAGCCCCGCAAACCGCGAGGCTTTATTTGGTGGTGGTGATCCCTACGGGACTCGAACCCGTGTTTCCGCCGTGAAAGGGCAGCGTCCTAGGCCACTAGACGAAGGGACCATCTGTCTCGCTTAACGGGGGCCTGAATACCTGTGGGACCCGTTGGGGTCAACCTATTTTTACAGAATTCTTGGCCTACCCACCGAATATCCTTATGGGGCCCCAATCAGGCTAACATCGTCCAGCATAATTTCTGCCTTCGGCGTATGGCCCCAAGTATCTTTCTTGAGCTTTCCCGCAATATTAAAGCGTCTTCCAATACCGGTTCTAAGAAGGTGGCCCATCGGTTCATCCGCCTGCCGAAATGCCATTGCTTTAATAGATTTTCCTTCTTTAGATTTAAAAATACAGCGCAGATGATTTTGCCCGACAATATCGGCCTTAATCAGGTCTAGTTCAGGAATAGCAAACCTTGGCCCCGGGTTTCCTGCGCCAAACGGCCCCACCTTTTCAATCTGATCAATCAAATATGTGCTTGCACCAGACAGGGCTACAACAGCGTCTATTTTAAGTGCTTTATTTTCACGCGCAGAAACAACTTGGTTGCGCAAGTGATCACGCAGGAAGGCAGTAAGAGCCTCGATTTTATCCGGGCTTACGCTTAGCCCCGCCGCCATCGCGTGCCCACCACCCTTAATCAGTAGTTTCTGCTGCACGGCTTCTATAATTGCCGCTCCCAGATCAACTCCGCTGATAGACCGTGCGGAGCCTTTGGCTTCTAATGCATTTGGGCCTTCACTTCCGATCACCAGCGCAGGAAGTCCGTATTTATCTTTCAAACGACTGGCAACAATGCCAATAACGCCAGCATGCCAGCCCTCACCGTATGCAACGGTGATTGTGTCAGGGCTGGCGTCCATACCGTAACGTGCTTCTAGTTGTTCGGTGGCAGCATCAAGCACTTCGGCTTCAATGGCCCGGCGGTCATCGTTATATTTATCCAGCTTTTCTGCGATCTTCCGTGCCTCTATGGGGTCATCACACGTTAAGAGCTGTGCCCCTAATTGGCTTTGGCCCACGCGCCCGCCCGCATTAACCCTTGGCCCAAGGATAAACCCAGCATGGTACGCTGTCGGGGCTTCAGATATACGCCCGACATCAGCAAGCGCGGTCAGCCCCACATTGCGCCGGTTCGCCATGACCTTCAGGCCCTGAGCCACTAGCGCCCTGTTCGCGCCCACAAGCGGTACAACATCTGCCACAGTGCCAAGGGCCACAATATCAAGGAGAAGGCGCAGGTCTGGCTCTCGCAGAGCTTCTGAATAGTGGCCACTGTCGCGTAATAAGCGGTTAATCGCAACGGCCAGCAGGAAGGAAACCCCCACAGCAGCCAACTGCCCTTGCCCACTCGTATCGTCAAGCCGGTTTGGGTTTATCACTGCAACGGCATCTGGCAGCGTTGCTTCGGCTTTGTGGTGGTCAACCACGATCACATCAAGCCCGGCGCTCTTGGCGGCCTCAAGCGGCTCGTATGACAGTATACCGCAGTCTACCGTGATCACGAGGCTAGCGCCGGCCTCTTTCAGCTTCAAAAGAGCCGGTGCATTGGGACCATAACCTTCAGACATACGGTCAGGAATATAGATACGCACCTTCGCACCCACAGAGGTTAAAAATCGGTAGAGGACTGCCGAGGATGTGGCCCCGTCCACATCATAATCTCCGAAAATAGCAATTTCCTCATCCGCTGTGATAGCAGCGATAATGCGGGCTGCCCCTTTATCCATATCTAGCAAACTAGATGGATCTGGCAGACTATCTTTCAGCGAAGGATTATAGAAACTGTCAGCATCTTCGATTTTAACCCCACGAGCCGCGATCAATTGACCCACAGCCACCGAAACCCCTAGCCGATTGGCAATAGCTTCCGCGTGACGCATAACCACCGGACGTTGCTCCCAGCGCTGGCCCAACGCAGAACGGCGAACACCTAAAAGAGCATTCGCCGTTTCCGTATCTGTATGCAATGTGTTCAAAAGCTTTACCGCGCGCCGCCAGTGCCGTGGATTGCGTGAATACGGCGGATAGTTTTGGTTTTAGAGCGCATCGTAAGTGTTTCCGTCGTGATGCCTTCTTCAGTTACCCGCACGCCTTGCAGCAAAGACCCTTCTGTCACGCCTGTCGCCGCAAAAATAACATCGCCAGACGCTAAGTCCATCAGGTGATATTTACGGTCAAGATCAGTGATCCCCCATTTATAGGCACGCGCTTTTTCATCATCATTTCTAAATAAGAGACGTCCTTGCATCTGACCGCCAATACAGCGAAGCGCCGCAGCGGCCAGTACACCTTCCGGTGCACCGCCAGAGCCCATATACAGATCAATGCCGGTTTTTGCATCCGTGGTAGCGATCACGCCAGCAACATCACCGTCACCGATCAAAGCCACACCGCAGCCAAGCTCGCGCAGTTCAGCGATTAATTTCTGGTGCCGGGGACGGTCAAGAACACAGACCATCGTTTCTTCAATAGATTTGCCTTTCGCCGCGGCGACAGCACGAACGTTCACTGTTGGCGAGGCATCCAGATCAATCACTCCGTCCGGCAGGCCGCCGCCCACAGCGATTTTATCCATATAAACATCGGGTGCGTGCAGCAAACCGTTATCGGCCGAAATTGCCAGCACAGCCAAGGCATTTGGCATTGCTTTTGCACAAATCGTTGTGCCCTCCAAGGGGTCAAGCGCTATATCAACCTTCGGGCCGCCCGCTCCAACTTTTTCGCCAATATAAAGCATCGGTGCTTCGTCGCGTTCGCCCTCACCGATAACAACCGTCCCGTCGATCATCAATTTATTGAACGCCTTGCGCATCGCCTCAACGGCGGCGGCGTCAGCGGCTTTTTCGTCGCCGCGCCCATTCCATTTTGAGGCGGCAATTGCGCCTGCTTCGGTTACTCGAACAACTTCGAGAACCAGCATCCGGTTGAGATCCTGTGACACCATGTGTGCGCTCCCTTATCAGAACTCTTCAATTCTAAGCATTGTCGGGGTCTCTAGCACACATTCTAGCTGAGTAAAATGCTTGAGTGTAGATGAAATCGCCACTTCACGCGTATTGTGCGTTGTCATGATGATATAAACCCCGCCGTCTGGTGCTTTCCCGCGTTGTAGCATGCTTTCGATAGAAACATTTTCGCGCGCTAATTCAGCCGTAATATCGGCCATCACACCCGGACGATCCTTCACCCGTAAGCGCATATAATAGGTGCCCTTATGTTTTTCGGTGGGAATCGTTGGCAAATGTTGCAGTCTCTTGGCTGGAACGCCAAATGCTGGATAGATGTTTCCGCGAAGGATGTCGACGATATCCGCAACCACTGCCGATGCCGTTGGCCCTTCGCCAGCTCCTGCGCCCTCATAGACCGTTTGCCCCACCGGATCAGCTTGTACAACAACCGCATTGACCGCATCCATCACCTTCGCAAGCGGAGCAGCAAGCGGGACCATTGCAGGGTGTACACGGCTTTCAATCCCGTCTTCGGTCCTGCGTACTACGCCCAAAAGCTTGATTCGGTAGCCAAGTTCACGAGCGTAATCAATATCAACGGGCGCGATGTTACGGATGCCTTCAGTTGGCAAAGCTTGCATATCGGGTGCGGTTCCAAACGCAAGTGCAGCAAGGATTGCTGTTTTATGGGCGGTATCAATACCGTCGATATCAAATGTAGGGTCTGCCTCTGCATAACCAAGACGCTGTGCATCCTTGAGTACATCCCCAAACGATAAACCCTCGCGCTCCATCCTTGTAAGAATATAGTTGCAGGTACCGTTCAAAATACCGTGCAAACCTGTAACAACATTCCCCGCCAAACCTTCCGCTAATGCCTTTAGAATAGGTATGCCGCCTGCAACCGCCGCTTCGAACCGAAGGCTTGCGCCGTTCGCCTCGGCCAATTCCGCCAGTTCCGCCCCGTGGACGGCAATCAAAGCCTTGTTTGCGGTCACGAAAGATTTGCCCGCATTCAGGGCAGCACGGGCTAACGCCAGCGCCGGGCCATCACTACCGCCGATCAGTTCGATCACCAGATCCACATCAGAGCGCCCGGCAATATCAACCGGGTTATCGCACCACGCATAGCCATCAAGTGCCACACCGCGCTTACGGCCTTGGTCACGCGCGGAAACGGCGCTAATACAAACCTGTCGGCCCGTTCGTGCCTGCAACAGAGCCCTTTGGCCCTCAAGAATTTTAATTACGCCAACACCAACGGTGCCAAGGCCTGCAATACCGACCCTAAGAGGCGCATCTGTTTTACTCATAAATTTTGGTCCAATGATAATCTAAAGTGTATCAGCTATTTTTAGCACGCCAGCTGGCAATATGCTTGTCCTTCTCGGACATGAATTTCTTAATGTTGCGGATAGCTTGACGAATGCGCTGTTCGTTTTCCACCAAACCAATGCGTACATATCCTTCACCGTATTCCCCAAAGCCAGCCCCTGGAGACACTGCCACTTTGGCGTGTTCCATTAACAGTTTGGCAAACTCCATAGACCCCATTTCCATAAAATCAGCAGGAAGCGGCGCCCAAGCGAACATGGTGGCCTTAGGGCTTGGCACAGGCCATCCAGCAGCACCAAGGCCTGCGATCAACACATCGCGTCGGGCTCTATATGTATCTCTGTGCAATTTAACACAGTCCTGCGGGCCATTCAGGGCCGCAACGGCTGCTACTTGAATAGGCGTGAAAGCCCCGTAATCAAGGTAGCTTTTCACCCGTGCTAATGCCGCAATCAGGTCTTTGTTACCAGCCGCAAACCCCACACGCCAACCGGCCATAGAATAGGTTTTTGACATGCTAGTAAATTCAACGGCGATCTCGCGCGCCTCTGGTATTTCCAAAATGGAGGGCGGCGGGTTGCCATCAAAATATATTTCGGCGTAGGCCAAGTCAGACAAAATCCAAATACCCTTTTTACGGCAAAAGTCCACCACTTCACGGTAAAAAGCCAAGTCCACCACTTCGGCGGTTGGGTTCGAGGGGTAACATAAAATCACAGCGCTTGGAGACGGCACACTGTGCTGCACCGCATGGGCTAGCTCTTTCATAAAATCATAATCAGGGCCAAGCGGCATATGGCGCACAGACGCACCCGCAATCATAAAACCATAAGGATGTATCGGATAGCTGGGGTTGGGAGATAAGATCACATCGCCGGGAGCCGTGATCGCCTGAGCTAAATTTGCCAGCCCCTCTTTCGAGCCTAACGTAACAATAGTTTCGCTTTCAGGATCAATGTTCACACCAAAGCGGCGTTTATAATAAGCGGCGTGCGCCCGCCTTAGGCCCGTTATGCCGCGTGAGACAGAATAACGGTGCGTGCTTTTATCGTCGACTGCTTCCTTGAGTTTATCAACAATATGTTGCGGGGTTGGTAGGTCAGGGTTTCCCATTCCTAAGTCGATAATATCTTCACCGCGCGCACGAGCATCGGCCTTCATGGCATTGATTTCAGCAAACAGATACGGCGGCAAGCGTCTGGTACGGTAAAATTCAGTATGGCTCATAACAATACTCGGATAGTTGGGATAAGGTCACGGGGCGTTTTGGGCAAAACCTTAGGCTAGCTCTCAATCGCTCCTCTTAATCCTATTCACCAGAAAGCGCAATGATCGGATTTGTTTTTATGTGGTTTTTGAAATAATATTACGCGCCAGACTGGCCTAAATGGATTAATTTCAGCTTGAAGATAAATTTCAACTCCAGCGAAACTCTAATTGACAACTCATGCGAAAATTGCAGCTTATCCAGTTAAAAATCAAACAGTGGCCTTGGCCTTAGTGACCCTTATTCGCTTTCGCCGCAGCCGCCTTTTTTTCCATCAAACGCTTTTCAAGACGCAACCGCATTTGACCCAGTTCTTTCTCAGCCTTCTTTAAAGCCTTTAATTCAGCCTCAGTACCAAAGCTTTCATTGGCCCTACCCATTGTGCCCGTGTGCTGATCTATGTCTTGGTCGCCATCTAAAAAATCAGATACTTCAGTGAAAATTTCCACTTGCACATCATGATCACCCGCTGCGTCCTGCCCACTTCGGTTGCCGTATCCTGTATCGATAAAAGCAAATTGTTGACCCTTGATCATGCGTCCAGCTTGCGGAAAGTTCACGGCCTGTAGACTAAGCGCATTCAGTGCCACTGTTAGGCCGTGCTGTGCAGCCTTTAGGGCATCCGTTTCAGGTTTCTTTCTGGCTTTTGCCAGCCGGTCTTCAACCACAGCAAGCGATGCCTTAATGCGTTTTACGGCCTCAGCCGTAGGACTGCCAATCTCTGTATCGTCCTTCATAACAAAACGGTAACTGCGTACGGTGTTACTTTTGCCTTCGCTGGTAGTCTCATCACGGTGACCACCCACGGTAAAATGCCCGTCTTTTTCAGTAATTTCGACAGGCTTGCCGCTGCGAATAATTTTGACAATCCGCTTTGAGCCTTGTTTTCTAATGGACTTTTTAGGGGCGTTTTTCTGATATGACGTTTTTTTCCCGTCATCAGGCGACCCCGCCGCACTCACTGCGGTACTGAACCCTATAAACGCAGCAAAAGAAATACCTGCAAGCATCCCTATAGCTTGCGAAACTTTATGAGCGTGCTTCATGGTCAATCTCCGTTCAGGGGCCAGCTTTTTCACCAAATGTAAGAACAGTATACACAAATAAGCTGTAACTGCGAACAGAGCGTCTAATCAACCCAATCCTGAGGCACTATAAATTCGTCCTGAGAGGGTCTAAGTTTCAGAAAAGTCCGGGAACTTATACACGACAAGCTCTAGAGCCGGCACTGACGCCGTAACTGACGGCCATGTGCTTCTTCAGTCTATATGAACTAAAAAAGCGACAACACGGCGATCTTCCATCCTTAGAACATTATAAGTCCGGGCCGCTGCACCGGTGTCCATCACTTCAAAGCCAATGCCCGCCTTTACTAAGCTTTTGCGCAAATCAGCAGGTAAGAGGGTCATTTTCTCGCCGGTGCCAATCAGCACTATTTCAGGCTTGTCATCCGTATCGCCAAATCTATCAAAATGCGCTTGGGTTAAATCAGATACAGTTTCGATATCTAGCGGAAAAAAACCGCTTTCCGTCACAAGGACACTGCCCTCAACCCGCTTACCAAGGAAGCGAAAGCCGCCGTTACCGTATGCCTCTACCAGCAGCAGTCCGTCCCCGTCCTGATGCTCCATATAGATGCCGCCTGATTGGATTACTTGGCTCATGCTGCGCGGCTAAATATGATCAAACGGCGAAAGCTTGGATTTGTCTACCGTTGGATCTTTTTCGTCGCTTTCAAACAAAAGCGCGTCCCGGTGCAGCTTGAATGTCAAAAGCATAGGCGAAGCTATGAAGATAGAACTATAAGTCCCCACGACCACGCCCCATATCATCGCTTCGGTAAAGCCCTTAATAACTTCGCCGCCCAAGAATAACAAAGCCAACAATGCCACAAGTGTGGTCACCGATGTCATAATGGTGCGCGACAAAGTTTGGTTTAATGACAGATCAAGCACATCTTCCATCGACATTTTACGGAATTTCCGGACATTTTCACGCACCCGGTCATAAACCACAACCGTATCGTTTAGGCTGTAGCCAACAATCGTCAAAAGGGCAGCGATAATTGATAAGTTAAATTCAAGGCCTGAAATAGAGAAGAAACCAACCGTTAAGAGGACATCATGCAACAAGGCAATCACTGCGCCTAAGCCAAACTGCCATTCAAAACGAAGCCAGATATATATCAAAACCGCAATCACTGCGATTGTAACAGCAATCGCACCGTCGCGTTTCAGTTCACCAGATACTTGAGGGCCGATCACTTCCGACGATTGGAATTTCAGCTCGGGCATAGCCGCTGTCAATGCATTTTGAACTGTTTTCAAAACATCATTTTGAGCCTTTGCACCGCCCGGTTGTTCTTCGATGCTGATCACAACGTCAGAGGGGCCTCCAAATTCCTTCACCTTCACTTCACCAAGGGCATTTTCACCACTGATCAGGCGAATACGCGGCACATCAGCCTTGCCGGTCGTGGACTGCATATACAGGTTTACACCGCCCTTAAAATCAATGCCGTAATTTAACCCTCGGGTAAAAAACAGGGTGATGGAAGCAACAAGCAATAAGGCAGAAAACCCAAGTGCGATTTTGCGAAAGCTGAGGAATTTAACATCAGTATTTTCTGGTACGAGACGCAGTAACATATTGCCCCCCCCTTAAATGGGCAGTGTGGTTGGGCGCGCACGCTTCAACCAGACTGCAAGAATGAGACGAGTTAACAAGATCGCCGTAAACATTGAGGTTAAGATCCCAATCGCGAGCGTAACGGCGAAGCCTTGCACCGGACCAGAGCCGAGCATGTACAAAACCGCAGCCGCGATGAAGGTGGTAATATTAGCGTCAATAATGGTGGAAAACGCCTGTTCGTAACCACGCTCAACAGCTTGATACGGTTTGCTGCCACTGCGTTGCTCTTCCCGGATACGTTCAAAAATCAAAACATTGGCATCAACGGCCATTCCGATAGTCAACACAATCCCGGCAATACCCGGCAATGTCAGCGTAGCCTGAAATACACTCAGTGCGCCGATAATCATAAAGAGATTGGTCACCAAAGCCACATTCGCAGCCAAACCAAATCGCCCATAACTAAGAACCATATAAATTACAACACCGACAAAACCAACAACAGAGGCCAACTCACCTTTTGCAACTCCCTCGTGCCCCATGTCAGGCCCAACCGTTTTTTGGGTTTCTACGGTTAGTTCGACCGGAAGCGCACCAGATTTTAACAGGGTCGCAAGTTCTTGCGCATCCGCAGAGGTGCCCATATTGGTGATTTGGCCGCTACCACCCAAAATCGCACTTTGAATAGTAGGCGCGCTGATCACAAGGTCATCCAGCTTGATCGCAAAAGGCCGTTTAATGTTTTTAGCGGTGTGATTGCCAAATTTCTTTGCACCAGTGGTATTGAAGGTAAAGGCAACCGCCGGTTTCCCATATTGGTCAAATGCAGATTTAGCATCTGTCAGGTCATCACCAGAGACAATTTCCCGGTTATGGATAACAACATAGCCACCATCCTTCATTGCCACCTTAGAATAGCGAGATTTATTAAAGCGCTCGGCCTCAATATCGGCCTGTGACAAATCCGTAACCACATCATGAAATGAAAGCTTGGCAGTTTTACCAATAATGCGAATCAATTCTTCAGGGTTTTCGGCGCCGGGAACCTCAAGAATAATCCGGTTACTACCCGATGGTTTTAAGGAAATTTCTTTCACACCGTCTGGATCAACTCGGCGGCGAATAACCTCCATTGAGCGCGCAATCGCATCGCGTTGCTGTAACAAAATTCCGCGTTCAGTAAGAGTAAGCTTAAACGAAGTGCCCTCTTGTGTTAACTGAAGTTCGGTTTCGCCAGCAGCCCCAAAAGCATTGGTGCCAACCTGCGCTTGAACAAGAGGGGTTAATTTCGCCCGTGCAGCTTCAACCAAATCCGGATTTCGTAGTTGAAAAACGACGCTGTGCCCCTGGGTTTTAATACCAGTAAAGGTCACGCGCTCGCTGCGGGGAATATCGCGCCGACGGCCTTCATTGCGGCTTATATCGCGTACTTGCCCAGCAAGATTGGTTAAGCGTGTGGCAACCACATCCTCCGTTTTGGCTTCAAATAGCAAATATACTCCGCCCTGCAAATCCAGTCCCAAAGCCAATGTTTGATCAGGTAAAAATCCCGGAAGACTTGCGCGCTGCTTTTCATTTAAAAAATTGGGCAATGACGTTAAAATACCGATCAGGACTACGCCTAATATCATCAGCACTTTCCAGCGTGGAAAGGTCAGCATTATGATCCCCTATTAAAACCGTCGCTCTATAAGCGGCCTTGAAATCGTTGCTTTAAAAGCAACTTGGCCCAGCGTTTATGCCGGGCCAATTCATGTTATTTACTATCGGTTTTCACCGGCTCGTTCTTACTGCGCACATCCGTAAGTGTGCTTTTCAACACTCGAACACGCACGTCTTTGGCAATATCGACTTCAATTTCTTGGTCGTCTTTAATTTTGGCTACCTTGCCAATTAGCCCGCCAGCCGTGACAACTGTATCGCCCCGGTTAACATTATTGACCATTTCGCGGTGGTCTTTCATTTTCTTGTTTTGCGGCCGTAAAATAAGGAACCAAAACACCACAACAATCAGAATGATCGGTAAAAAGTCTACCAACCCACTCGAGGGTGCGATGCCTCCTCCGCTTTGTGCATAAACTGCTGTTGAAAACATATGAAATCCTCTCCTGTGCGCGGCATCCTTATAGTGTGGGCCGCTGCATTACATCTATACCGCCGGGACTATAGCTTTATCCACTTTAAATGCAACAATCACAGTCACAAAATTCTCTGCTTTTTATGCATGCTATTTGCTAGATAGGGAAATGCCTGTCCGGTTGCAAGGCCGCGGCCGCTTCTAGGCCCTAATAAATATCAGTAAAACTGCATTTTTTGTGTAAATTAAAAAGGTTTTATCGGCTGGATTGCGCGCGCAAGGTAGGCAAATATCTTAATGGATCAAGGGCTTGTCGGCCTTTTCTAATTTCAAAATGTAACTGCGGAGAGGCAACTCCGCCTGTAGAGCCAACTCGCGCAACCACAGCCCCGCGTTTAAGCTTTTGTCCGGGGCGCACAAGCAACCGCTCGGCATGCGCATAGGCCGTAATCC
>WFTS01000096.1 GCA_015485385.1 Kordiimonadales bacterium
ACCGAGATTAAAGCTGAGGCAACTACTACACAACAAATTTGTACGAGTATTGAAGGTCCAGTAAGTGCTGAAGTCGATAGGGTTTTTGATTGAAGCTTCCCTCACTACAGGCACTGTTATCTGCGGACAGTATATAGTTTTTGCTAAACTAAGAAACAGATAAAATAATTAATAGTATACTGTCCCCAGATAACCCGCTTTCAACTGGAATCTAGGCCTCTTAACTTTAGCGCTTTCGACGTGAACCCATGAGGTGATCCGGAATTTCACCATCGAACTTTACGTAACCAAGACCAGTCTCCCACGGAAACAGCGCGATTGATTCGTCACATACCACTGCCATATCCCCAACCCTAAACCATTCCTTGCTATTTAGGGTTTGGGCTTCATTGTCTGGAAAGAAGCGCACCAAACCCTCGCAAAATTCTGGAAATGAAGCACATCTTGGTTCATAACCTTGAATAAAATCTTCGAATCGAACAATCCACCCTTCAATAGAGTAACGAATAGTCACCTTACCTGAATTCGTTCGCTTTCTCCCACTAGGATCGAAAAATGTCAGTGTATAAAGTCCTCGCTCAATATCTACTGAAAGGTATTCAAGTCCAACGCCATGCTTTATTTCGTAATTTCCGGAAATACTGCTCTTACTGCATGAGGGCAGCCAACTATAAATGGATAGTATTACCACAAAAAAAAGGATAATCAGTACCTTCTTCATCTCAAGGACTCCGTCCAGCGAATTTTCATATTAATTGTACCCATTTGAGGGCGCGTCGCTCTTGAATAATCAGCACCACTACCAAATAGATAGGTTGACGAATAAGATTTATAACTCACATCATTGATAACTGTGAATGTCAATGATTCTAGGGTGCCGGTAACGCTTGCCCTGGTTATCTGGGGACAGTATACAATTAAATGTAACTCATTGATTATAAATCACTAAAATCCACTGCGGCAATAGATTCCCCCTATAAAATCATCCGTAAATTTGGTGGCAACGCAACCTTCAAGCGCACGCGCGCGGGTGACTGGATTGAAAGCTCCTATTGCGCTGCGGGCCACAGGCCACGCCCCCCTTTTTTTGATCGCAGACGGCTCTCAAGTAATCGGTATATACGATTACATAAACCTATATTGATCGTTTTATATAAATAGTCTGCTGCCGTAGGCTTCACTGGATGTTTTGATTTTTAGCAAACCGTTTAGTGAAGGAGAGAAAAATGTTGAAACAAACTGTTTCAGTGATTGCCTTGGTTGCGACCTTGGGTGGGCTTGGGACCGTAACGGCCGGTCCCGCAGCAGCAGATATGAGAACAGCCACGAAGGCTGAAACCAAACCTGTTACCAATGATTACTGGTGGCCGAACCGATTAAATCTGCAACCCTTACGGCTTCATTCTGCAAAGTCTGATCCGCTGGGTGCGGAATTTGACTATGCAAAAGAATTTTCCTCGCTTGATCTGGAAGCGGTGAAAAAAGACCTCCGAGCGATGATGACCAAATCGCAAGACTGGTGGCCTGCGGATTATGGCCATTATGGCCCTTTGTTTATTCGCATGGCGTGGCACAGTGCGGGCACTTACCGTACTTTTGATGGCCGGGGCGGGTCTGACGGCGGGATGCAGCGTTTTGCACCTTTGAACAGCTGGCCTGACAATGTGAATTTAGACAAAGCAAGGCGACTGTTGTGGCCGATCAAGAAAAAATACGGCGATAAAATCTCTTGGGGTGACCTGATGGTGTTTGCTGGCACGGTTGCCATGGAAGACATGGGGTTTAAAACACTTGGTTTTGCAGGCGGGCGCATCGACCAGTGGGAACCAGAAGAAGTATATTGGGGCCCTGAAGGCGAATGGCTGGGCAGCAATCGCCGCAGTGATGACAGGGCTTTGGAAAAGCCGCTCGCGGCCACACGCATGGGGCTTATTTATGTAAACCCGGAAGGGCCGAACGGTAACCCTGACCCGCTTTTGGCGGCTAAGGATATCCGCGAGACATTCTCTAATATGGCGATGAACGACGAAGAAACCGTTGCGCTTATTGCAGGGGGACACACGTTTGGCAAAGCCCACGGCGCGCGCAGCCCTGAAAAATGTGTGGGCCCAGCCCCTGAGGCTGCGGCGATTGAGCAGCAAGGAATGGGATGGAAAAATACGTGCGGCAGCGGCTCTGGTGTGGATACTATCACAAGCGGCTTGGAAGGCGCCTGGACCTCTGCCCCTGCGCGCTGGACGCATATGTATCTCTCTAATCTGTTTATTTTCAACTGGGTTCAGACAAAAAGCCCGGCGGGGGCTATTCAGTGGGTGCCTTCGGACGAGAACGCCAGCAATTTAGTGCCTGATGCTCACGATCCTGATAAATTTCATGCGCCGATAATGTTTACAACAGATTTGGCACTGAAGTTTGATCCAGCTTACCGGGAAATTTCCAAACGTTTCCTTGATAATCCCGGCGATTTTGAAAAAGCGTTTGCTCGGGCCTGGTTTAAGTTAACCCACCGGGATTTGGGGCCAAGGTCTCGTTATCTTGGGTCTATGGTTCCCAAGGAGGCTTTGATTTGGCAGGACCCGGTTCCAAAGCTAGATCATAAACTGGTTAGCGCGAAAGACATTGCCAAGCTGAAGGCTACAATCCTCACGTCAGGCCTTTCGGTTTCTGATCTGGTGAAAACGGCGTGGGCATCCGCAGCCACTTTCCGCGGCAGTGACATGCGGGGCGGCGCAAACGGTGCGCGGGTTCGGTTGGCACCCCAGAAAAGCTGGCAGGTGAATGATCCAGTGGAATTGGCTCGCGCCGTAAAACGGCTTGAAAAAATTCAGGCTGATTTCAACAAAACCGCACGAAAAGGCAAAAAAATCTCCTTGGCAGACTTGATTGTTCTTGGCGGCGCAGCGGCGATTGAAAAGGCCGCGAAAGAGGCAGGGCATGCGGTTTCTGTGCCCTTCACACCGGGGCGGGTGGATGCGTCACAGCAGCAAACCGATGTGCATTCTTTCGGGTTTTTAAAGCCGACCGCTGACGGATTTAGAAACTACTTTGAGCAAAATAATGCCCGTTCCCCTGCTGAAATGCTGGTTGAAAAGGCTGCTTTGCTTCGGCTTTCTGTTCCGGAAATGACGGTTCTTGTTGGTGGCTTGCGGGTGCTGGATGCCAATGCGGGCGGGTCCAAACAAGGCGTGTTCACCGATACGCCGGGCGCTTTGACGAACGACTTTTTTGTCAATCTGATGGACCCCTCTACAAAATGGCGAAAGGCGTCTGGGCGTGCGGGTGTGTATGAAGGCTATGACCGTGCGTCTGGTTTAGCGAAATGGACCGCAAGCCCGGTTGATCTGATTTTTGGATCCAATTCCGAATTGCGGGCTGTGGCTGAGGTTTATGCCTTCGAGGGCATGGGCCAAAAATTTACCGAGGACTTTGTTGCGGCTTGGACCAAAGTAATGAATTTAGACCGCTTTTAAGACATGGGATCTTGGTCTTGGTCAGAATTTTCAGGCCACTGACTATATATAACCGACCTCAAGCCATAAAATTGGCGGTGCTGCTGTTGCCGCCAATTTTGACTGTAACGACAATGTTTTCTTATCTGTTTTTTAGTTTGGTAAACGCGGTAGACTGCCCCGGATACCCGGGGGCAATAAATGGGTAAATCTCAGCTATAGTTTTCAGCGATAGCGCGTTCAAACTATCAGCTCAGATAAACGGAAGTCGCCTCCTCAGCTATTTAAACAAGTCAGAATGGGTGCCTGTGCGTTCAAAGGTAATTTCACGCTTGTCCTCATCCAGCTTGTAAACCAATAACCAGTCTGGCTCGATATGGCACTCTCTCCGGTGCGTAAACTGCCCCACCAGACCATGATCCCTGTTGCGGGCAGGCAAAGTCTCGCCCTTAACAAGGGTTTCCATAACAAGTTTGATCTTTGCCATGTTTTTGCCACGCTTTGAGGCCCGCTTCATATCCTTGCCGAAGCGACTGGTCGTAAGAATGGCGTACATCTAGAGATCAAGGCCTTTGAAGATGTCGTCAACACTGTCATGACGCGACAGCTTCGTGCCTTTGTCCGTATCCTTGAAGGTGGCTTCCGTTTCCGCATTGGGGATGGAAGGCTTGAACGGCAGTTCACCAAACATGGCAATATGGTTCATCAACATATTAACTGCATCGGTGGGGCGAATGCCTATTTTTGCAAGAATGGCATAGGCCTTTTCCCGAGCCTCTGCGTCTATTCTGTAATTTGCCTGTATTTTCATAACCAACTCCTTTTATCCAAAAGTATAGCAAATGCTATACATATACAAGTTTCCTATCAGCCCGTGGCTTTGCCTGTGTTGCCTCCGTTGTCGCTGTTGCTGCCGTACGGGTGATTTTTCTCAAAAGCCTGTTTGTATTTTTATGCAATCCGCGCCTTGATCAATTTATGCGGCGTGGCTGATCTGTGGCGGCGGCGCGCGGGGGTAGGATGCGTTGGGGCGGCGTAGTTTTGAAGGCGCAGAAAAACTTGTTTTTTTGCCCTTGCCCCCGTAGGCGCTTGGCTGTATATAGAGGCCACTTCTCCTAGAATATTGGCTAATTTCAGGGGTGGGCGCAAGCTCACAGCCACGACACTGCTTATGCGCAGTTTAAGGATTTGGCTCAAAAGGCCGCTGAAAATACCCACCACCAGGCTGGGCCAAACCACCGGGCTGGGCCAATAGGACAGAAGACGCAGACGAGACCAAAGGCCAATTTAGACAAGAGGCCAGACGAGACAAAAGGAATACGCGGGTGAGCGAAGCCGCTGATCAGATACGAGCCATTATCGAAGCGACAGTAGACTCGCTGGGCTTTGAATTGGTGCGCGTCACTTATGGTGGCGGGCGCAAGCCCACTTTGCAGATAATGGCAGAGCGCCCCGACGGCACGATGGGCGTGGAAGATTGCGCCACATTGTCCCGTGAAGTTTCGTTGATACTGGATGTAGAAGATCCGCTTCAGGGCGAATATCTTCTTGAGGTTAGTTCTCCGGGGATTGACCGGCCTCTGACGCGCCCAAAAGATTTTGAGCGCTGGGTTGGTTTTGATGTAAAAATTGAAATGAACGAAACCATTAACGATCGCCGCCGCTTTCGCGGTCGCATGGTTGCTTTTGACGGCGAGACAATCTCGCTGAAGATGGATGATGGGGATGTGGTTTTGGCATACGCTGATGTATCCAAGGCCAAACTGATCCTGACCGATGAATTGCTTGAGGCTGTCCAGAAACAAAGACAGGCTTAAAAATAGGCTTATTTCGCCGTTTCCAAAGGTTGGTTTGCGGCACGAGACTGAACGATAAGGCGCCCATAATTGGGGCCTTGATAGACCCGGGCTAGGGTGATACCCAGTGGCCCAGACCGAATGGAGTATAATCAGATGGCATCTGCTATCAGTGCAAATAGGTTAGAGCTGCTGCAAATCGCAGAATTGGTCGCTCGCGAGAAATCAATCGACAAAGCGATTGTGCTTGAAGCGATGGAAGAAGCGATCCAAAAAGCTGCGCGCACCAAATATGGTGCCGAAAACGAAATCCGCGCACAGATTGACAAAAACAACGGTGAAATCCGCTTGTTCCGTGTCCTTGAGGTTGTTGAAGAGGTTGAAGAACCTGCAACGCAAATCAGTGTTGAGGACGCATTGAAAGACAAGCCCGACGCAGTTGTTGGTGATTATCTTGCTTCGACATTGCCGCCAATGGATTTTGGCCGCATTGCAGCGCAAACCGCCAAGCAGGTGATTGTGCAAAAAGTGCGCGATGCCGAGCGTGAATTGCACTATAATGAATATAAAGACCGGGTTGGCGAAATTGTAACCGGCCTTGTTAAGCGCGTAGAATACGGCAATGTGGTTGTTGATTTGGGCCGCGCTGAAGCGATTATGCGCCGTGATCAAGTGATCCCGCGTGAACATATTCGCCAAAATGATCGTATCCGTGGCTTTATCTATGATGTGCGCCGTGAAAACCGGGGGCCGCAGATTTTTATGTCGCGCACCAAGCCTGATTTCATGGGCGCTCTGTTCGCACAGGAAGTTCCTGAGGTTTACGACCGTATCATCGAAATTCGTTCCGTTGCCCGCGATCCGGGTAGCCGCGCGAAAATTGCTGTTTTCTCAAATGACGGCGCGATTGATCCCGTTGGGGCGTGCGTTGGTATGCGCGGGTCTCGGGTGCAGGCTGTTGTCAACGAACTGCAAGGCGAGAAAATTGACATTATTCCGTGGTCTCCTGATGTTGCGGCGTTTATTGTAAACGCGTTGCAGCCAGCGGAAGTTGCCAAGGTGGTAATGGACGATGACCGCAACCGTGTTGAGGTTGTTGTGCCGGATGATCAGCTGTCTTTGGCGATTGGTCGTCGCGGTCAAAATGTGCGGCTTGCTAGCCAGCTAACCGGCTGGACCATTGATATTATGACCGAGGCCGAAGAAAGCGAACGCCGCCAAGAAGAGTTTCTTGCGCGCAGCAAAGCCTTTGTTGAAGCTTTGGATGTGGATGAAACCTTGGCGCATCTTTTGGCCGCCGAAGGCTTTACGGCTTTGGAAGAAGTGGCATACTGCGAACCGGAAGAGCTTTTGGCTGTTGAAGGCTTCGAAGATGAGCTTGTGGTTGAATTGCAGCGCCGGGCTAATGATTATTTACAAGCCGAAGCGCGGGCAGCAGACGAAAAACGCATTGAACTTGGTGTGGAAGACGCCGTTGCCGATGTTGAAGGCCTGACACCGCAAATGCTGGTGAAATTGGGCGAAGACGAAGTGAAAACTTTGGAAGATTTCGCAGGCTGTGCCGCTGATGAGCTAACAAGCAAAGACGACGGCATCTTGCGCGAATTCCCGCTGACCGAAGAAGAAGCCAGCAATATGATCATGACAGCGCGGGTTGTGCTGGGCTGGATCACGGCGGAAGAGGCTTTTGGTGGCGCAGAAGATGAAGCCGCAGCCGAGGGCGCTGAAGTAGCCGAGGACGGTGAAGCAGCCGAGTCGGGTGAAACTTCAGAGGAAACTCCAGAAGTTGCAGAGGCCGCAGAGACTGACGCAACTGAAGCAACTGGGGCGACTGAGGCAACAGAAGAGGGCGCAGACGCATAAGCGGATAGCGACCATTTGGTGCAATATTGTGTGATAGGGACACGTGATGGCAAAACAGAAAAAGCCGCAACGCCCGAACGCACAGCGCCAAACTAGAGAGAAAATAACGCCTGAACGTCGATGTATTTTATCGATGCAGGTCGCGCCCGCTGAAGCGATGGTGCGACTGGTTTTAGGCCCCGACGGCACGCTGGTGCCCGATGTTGCTGCCCGTTTACCGGGGCGCGGCATGTGGGTTTCGGTAGACGGTGCTAAACTGGAGAAAGCCGCAAATGACGGTAGCCTCCATAAGGCAGCGGCTCGGTCATTGAAGCAGAAGCTCTTGAAAGGGGCTGTGCCGACGGACCTTGTGGCCACAATTGACGGTTTGCTGGAAAGGCGCTGTCTGGACCGGCTGGGGCTAGAACAACGGGCAGGAAATATGGTGACAGGCTTTGATAAGATCAAAGCGTCACTGGCAAGCAAAGGGGCGGAAACGCCTTATCTGGTTATCGCGGCAGCAGATGCTGGCACGGATGGTCAGGAGAAGATTATAAGGGCAGTTGGCAAACATGTGCCAGTTGCTAAAATATTTGATCGGGAGGCGTTATCTAAAGCGCTTGGCCGGGATAATGTGGTACATATTGTGTTGTTTAAAAGCGGCGGCACAGAGAAATTAAAGGCTGATGTCAGCCGGTTATTAAGCCTACGGGGCCTGGCTCCGTTGACTTGTGAAGCGCAAGGGATCGAAGAATAAAATGAGCGACGATAAAAAACTAACGCTGTCAAGCAAGACCCTTGGTGTAGGCAAAGGGTCCGAGACAGGCCAAGTTCGTCAAAGCTTCAGCCATGGGCGCGGAAAACCGGTTGTTGTGGAACATAAAAAGAAGCGTTTTATCCATAAGGCTGGTGCCCCTGCGGCGGTAGTCCCGAAAGCGGCACCCGCAAAACCGGCACCCAAAGCGCCCCATGCTTATGTGCCTAAAAAGCCTGCTGGCACTGGCGCGAATACGCTGTCCTCTGCCGAGCAAGAAACACGGATGCGCGCCCTTGAAGGAGCGCAGAAGCGCGCTGAAGCAGACGCAAAACTGAAAGCGGAACAGGCTGCCTTGCGGGCGGTAGAGGATGCTGAGCGCGAAAAACGTCAAGAGGCCGAAAAAGAAGACGAAGAGGCGGTTGCACGCCACGCAGCTGAAGAAGCAGCGAAAAAGCATGCCGACGAGGAAGCCCGTAAAAAGGCGGAACAAGAGGCCGAGAAAAAGACGGCTGAGGAAAATGCTGCTCGCGAAAAAGCCGAGGCTGAAGCCCGTAAAAAGTCCGAGCTTGAGGCTCGTGCTGTTCAGTTTAAGAAAGCCAGCGAAGCGCGCACGGCGGCTAAACCTGAGGCAGCGGATGCGAGAAAAGGCAAGTCAAAACGTGGCGGCGGCAAGCGCGACACACGGGACCAGCGCGGCGGTAGAGGTCGGGGCGATAGTGGCCGCAAAACGGGCCGCTTGACAATTTCAGCGGCAACCGGTGGCGGAGATCGTCAGCGTTCGCTCGCAGCTTATAAGCGCGCTCAAGCCAAAAAACGGGCAGCAGAGTTGGGCCAAACGGGTCCTGCTAAGCCGCAAAGCCGGGAAATTAAAATTCCAGAAGCCATCAGTGTTCAGGAATTGGCACAGCGGATGGCCGAAAAAGGCGTTGCTGTTATCAAAACCTTGATGGGCCTTGGGATTGTTATGACCATCAATGATACAATGGACCAAGATACAGCCCAGCTGGTTGTTGAAGAATTTGGCCATACCGCCAAGCGCATCAGCGAATCAGACGTTGAGATCGGCCTGTTTGGGGAAGAAGATGCGGATGAAGATCTAACACCGCGCGCACCAGTTGTGACAGTGATGGGCCATGTTGACCACGGCAAAACCTCGCTTTTGGATGCCTTGCGCAAAGCCAATGTTGTCTCTGGCGAAGCGGGCGGCATTACCCAGCATATCGGTGCATATCAAGTGAAGGATCACAAAGGCGATCCGATCACTTTCTTGGATACACCGGGCCACGCGGCCTTTACCCAAATGCGCGCACGCGGCGCATCGGTGACAGACATTGTTATTCTAGTTGTTGCCGCCGACGACGGTGTGATGCCGCAAACCATTGAAGCGATCAACCATTCGAAAGCGGCGGGTGTGCCGATGATTGTGGCGATCAATAAGATGGACCGTGAAGGCGCGAACCCTGACAGGGTTAGAAACGAACTGTTGCAGCATGAAGTGGTAACCGAGAGCTTTTCTGGCGATGTTCAGGAAGTCGAAGTTTCAGCGATCACCGGAGCGGGGCTTGATAAGCTGCGCGAGGCAATTGCTTTGCAGGCTGAAATCCTTGAATTGAAAGCCAATGCCAAACGCCCTGCTGAAGGGGCCGTTGTGGAAGCCAAGCTTGAAAAAGGCCGTGGCCCTGTGGCCACCGTGCTTGTTCAGCGCGGAACTTTGAAAATTGGTGATATTTTTGTGGCTGGCCCTGAATGGGGCAAGGTCAAGGCGATCATCAATGACCGAGGCCAACAGATTAAAGAAGCTGGCCCAAGCATGCCTGTTGAGGTGCTTGGTGCGAACGCTGCACCGGGTGCGGGCGATGATTTTGCTGTTGTTGGCAGCGAAGCGCGCGCGCGTGAAATTACAGATTACCGTCAGGACAAAATCCGCGATTTACGTCAAATAGCCCTAGCGGCTCCTAAGACGCTTGAAGATATTTTCTCCAAGTTGAAGGAAAGCGGCGAGCAAATGATGTTTGACGTGGTTGTGAAGGCTGATGTTCAAGGCTCGGTTGAGGCCATCACTCAGTCGCTTGAAAAAGCGGGGAATGATCTGATCAAATGCCGGGTTATTCACGGCGCTGTTGGCGGCATCACAGAAACAGATGTTGGCCTTGCCCACGCCTCTGGTGCGATGATGATTGGATTTAACGTGCGCCCATCACGCCAAGCCCGGGAAGCTGCTGAAGCTGAAGGCGTGACGATTAAATATTATAGCATCATCTATAATTTGATCGACGATGTGAAGGCTGCCTTAATTGGTGAACTTGGCCCTGAGTATAAAGAAAATATCATTGGCCGCGCCGACATTAAAGACGCTTTCCAAGCTGGTAAAGCTGGCAAGGCGGCAGGTTGTATGGTGACTGAGGGCAGCATTAGAAATGATCTGAAAGCGCGCATCTTGCGTGATGATGTGATTATTTATGAGGGTCAGGTTGAAAATCTTCGCCGCTTTAAAGACGATGTGAAAAAAGTGGATTCAGGCCAAGAATGTGGCCTAACCTTCCAAAACTATCACGATTTCAAAGCGGGCGATGTTTTGGAAGTATATGAACTAGAGCAGATCGAGCGCACGCTTTAGAGCGTTTGGTTGAGCGCTTGAGTTTTAGGCGGATCAGCTGAGTTTTAGGCAGATAAAATGAACAATTCTCGCAAAAAAGCTGGCTCAGGTCCAAGCTTGCGGCTGCTGCGTGTTGGCGAAAATGTGCGCCATGCGGTCGCAACCATCCTTACGCGCGGTGATATTCAGGACCGGGATTTAGCGAATGTTTCTATCACAGTGTGCGAAGTGCGGGTTAGCCAAGATTTCCGCAATGCCACAATTTTTGTGATGCCGCTTGGCGGTGACCCGGACCTATTGGTGACAAAGGCGCTTAACAAAAACAGCTCACAAATTCGTTCGGCCTTGTCGAAAATGGTGACAATGAAGTTTCTGCCGCGTTTGAAGTTCAAGCTGGATGAAAGCTTTGACGAAGCCAGCAAAATTGAGAAAATTCTGCGAAGCCCGCAAGTGCAAGCCGATATTAATGCGCCGGACAGGTACGCAAATGGCGATAGCCCTGTCAGTGATACCCCGCTTGACGATATGCTGGACCAATAAATATGGGCCGTAAACGCAAAGGCAATAAGATCAATGGCTGGCTGGTTATTGACAAAGACCTCGGCATGTCGAGCGCGAAAGTTGTCGGTGCGGTCAAGCGCATTTACCAAGCTCAAAAGGTCGGGCACGGCGGCACGCTAGACCCGCTTGCCTCTGGCATTTTGCCCATCGGTCTTGGGGAAGCCACCAAGACGATGCCCTATATTGTTGATGCGTCGAAGGAATATGCTTTCACAGTAAAATGGGGCTCTGCGACTGATTCGGACGATACCGAAGGCGCAGTGACCCATAGTGGTGGACGCCAACCAACTGAAAATGAGGTGGCAGATGTGTTGGCGCGCTTTATCGGAATCGTTCAGCAAATCCCACCAGCCTATAGCGCCATCAAAGTGGATGGCCAGCGGGCTTACAAGCTTGCCCGTGAGGGTGAAACGGTTGAGCTAGCACCAAGAAGTGTTGAAATTCATGCACTTAGCATAATTTCGCATGATGTTGGTACGCAAAGCACCGCCTTTGAAGTGACCTGCGGCAAGGGCACTTATGTGCGCTCTTTGGGGCGTGATATTGCGCTGGCCCTTGGTACATATGGCCATATTACCGCGCTTAGGCGCTTGCGGGTTGGCCCCTTCACTTTGGATGGGGCGATTTCGCTAGCAAAGCTGGATGAGTTAGGCCATAGTGCGCGCGCTGTGGAGGCCCTGCTTCCGTTGACGACTGCGCTGGACGACATCCCGGCGGTTGCCGTTACAGAAGCCGAGGCTCAGGACATCAAGTATGGTCGAAGCCTCATTCTCCAAACAGCTAAGCGGGGCACATGTGTGCTGATGGTTGACGCGCTGCCTTTGGCAATCGCATATGCCGAGGAAGTCGAAGATGGCAACATCTCTGTGCGTCCCCTGCGGGTCTTCAATATGTAAGTTCATTTTTTTAGGAGAAGATCGATGTCGATCACTGCTGAACGCAAACAAGAATTGATTAAAGAATACGCGACTAAAGAAGGCGACACTGGTTCCCCAGAGGTTCAGGCCGCAATTTTAACATCGCGCATCGTGACACTGACCGAGCATTTTAAGGATCACAAGAAAGACAATCATAGTCGTCGTGGTCTGATTAAGATGGTTAATCTGCGTCGCAAGCTACTTGACTATCTAAAATCCAAAGACGAAGCGCGTTATAAAACGCTTATCGGTAAATTGGGTCTTCGTAAGTAAAAGCTGATCAGGGAGGGCCGGTTCATGGATGATCCGGCCCTCCTGCTTTTAAGGGGCTATTATTGTGCGGCTTGGCCGTCAATCCGCTTGGAAGCAAATACTGTAGGACCGGTGCCCAATGAGGGGCCCGGCGAAAATTGAAAAAGCGGGACATATTCATATGGGATATGTCAGGGCTGCCGGGGCGATTTAGCGATACGCCAGTGGCTCGCGAAAGGTAAATAAAGAATGTTTAATATTCATCGCAAAGAAATTGAATGGGGTGGTCGTACCCTGGTCCTTGAGACTGGTCATGTGGCGCGCCAAGCTGGCGGCGCTGTTATGGCAACATACGGCGATACAACTGTGCTGTGTACGGTTGTTGGCAAACGGTCTATCAAACCTGGGCAGGATTTTTTCCCGCTGACCGTAAATTATCAGGAAAAATATTATTCTGCGGGCAAGATCCCTGGTGGCTTCTTCAAGCGTGAAGGACGTCCGTCTGAAAAAGAAACTTTGATCTGCCGTTTGATCGACCGTCCGATCCGGCCTTTGTTTCCAAAGGGCTTTAAAAACGAAGTTCAGATCATCTGTACAGTGATGAGCTATGATCTAGAAAATGATAGCGATATTGTTGCCATGATCGGGGCCTCTGCTGCTTTGACGATCTCTGGCTTGCCTTTCTTTGGCCCGATCGCGGGTGCGAAGGTTGGTTATAAAGACGGCGACTATATCCTTAACCCGACACTTGATGAAGTGAAGGAAAGCGATCTTGAACTGGTTGTTGCTGGTACACGCGACGCCGTTCTGATGGTGGAATCTGAAGCTAAAGAGCTGTCTGAAGAGATTATGCTTGGCGCTGTGACTTTTGGTCATGAAGCCTCTCAGCCTGTGATTGACGCAATCATTGAACTGGCTGAAGTTGCCGCTAAAGACCCATGGGAATTGGAAGAGCCTGTTGATACGACCGCCCTTGAAGCAAAAATTGCTGAAGCTGGCGAAGCTGGTTTGCGTGCTGCGTATGAGATCACAGCCAAGCAAGATCGTGTGGCTAAAATTAGCGACGTGAAAGCTGAAATTAATGATGCTGTTGCTGAGATGGTTGAAGCTGATGATACACTTTCAATGCAGATGGTGGGTGATCTTACCAAAAAGCTGGAAAGTAACATTGTACGCGGTAACGTGATCAAAACCGGCACTCGTATTGATGGCCGCGCGCTGGATGATGTACGCGAAGTCCGCTCTGAAGCAGGTATTTTGCCGCGCACCCACGGGTCAGCTTTGTTTACACGCGGTGAAACACAGGGTCTTGTTGTGGCAACCCTCGGCACAGGCGAAGACGAGCAGATCATCGATCAGCTTGCAGGGTCTTACCGGTCAAAGTTTATGCTGCATTATAACTTCCCACCATTTTCTGTTGGCGAAGCTGGCCGGGTTGGCTTTACCAGTCGCCGCGAAGTTGGCCACGGTAAACTGGCATGGCGCGCTGTGAATGCTGTATTGCCAACGGCTGAGGATTTCCCTTACACAATTCGCATTGTGTCTGAAATTACAGAATCAAACGGATCGTCGTCTATGGCGTCTGTTTGTGGTGCTTCCCTTGCGATGATGGATGCGGGTGTCCCTATTACGCGCCCGGTTTCTGGTATTGCTATGGGCCTGATCAAAGAGGGCGATGATTTCGCTGTCTTGTCTGACATCCTTGGTGATGAAGATCATTTGGGCGACATGGACTTTAAAGTGGCAGGGACATCAGAGGGCATCACTGCCTTGCAGATGGATATTAAAATCACCGGCATCACCAAAGAGATCATGTCAACCGCGCTTGAGCAAGCCAGTCGTGGCCGTGCTTATATCCTTGACGAGATGAACAAGGGCCTTGCTGGCGCCCGCACAGAATTGTCTGAGCATGCACCGCGCATTGAAACTATGAAGATCCCAGTGGATAAAATCCGCGAAGTGATCGGTACTGGTGGCAAGGTTATCCGCGGCATTGTTGAAGAAACAGGTGCTAAGGTTAACATCGAAGACGACGGCACAATCAAAATCGCTTCAAGTGTTGGTTCTGAAATTGATGCTGCGATCGCGATGATCAACGGCATCGTTGCTGAGCCTGAAGTTGGCACCATCTACAAAGGTAAAGTGGTTCGCATCATGGACTTCGGCGCATTTGTAAACTTCATGGGTAGCCGTGACGGTCTTGTGCATATTTCTGAGCTGGTCGAAGACCGCGTAGAAAAAGTGACCGACGTTGTTAAAGAAGGCGACGAAGTGTTCGTGAAATGCCTAGAGATCGATGGGCGCGGTAAAGTGCGTTTGTCGATGCGGGTTGTTGATCAGGAAACGGGTGAAACCGATCCGAACGCTGCGCCGCCAAAGGCAGGTCCGTCAAAGCGTCCGCGCCGCGACTAGGACATGTTAATTGATTTGAAACCGCTGTGAGTTATACTCATGGCGGTTTCCTTGTTATATCTAAGCTTGATGGTCTCTGAGGGGGGACCGGTGGAAAGCGATCTGGGAGAGTTTGATGAGTTTTAGCCTGAATTCCATTCGCCTTGGTGGTAAAGAGGTTTTGCCGCTGATTGAAGGCGGCAAAGGTGTTGCTATTTCTACAGGTGCCAGCACAGGGCCTTGGGCAGCCGCTGGCGGTGTTGGAACAATTTCCGCAGTGATTGCCGACGCTTATGACGAGCACGGCAATATGATCCCTCATGAATATATGGGAAAATCCCGGCGTGAGCGGCACGACGAAATGGTTGATTATTCGATTAAAGGTACCATTGATCAAGTGCGCAAAGCGTGGGAAATTTCCAAAGGCGAAGGCCTGATCAATATCAATATGCTATGGGAGCTGGGCGGTGCACAGCGCATCCTGCACGGCGTATTAGAGAAAACCAAAGGTATGGTTTCGGGCATTACTTGCGGTGCTGGTATGCCCTTTAAATTGGGTGAATTGGCCAGCAAATACGGCGTTAATTATTACCCAATTGTGTCTTCGGGCCGCGCGTTTAATTTATTGTGGCGCCGGGCTTATAAAAATGCGGCTGACCTGCTTGGCGGCGTTGTTTATGAAGACCCATGGCTTGCTGGCGGGCATAACGGCTTGTCAAATGCTGAAGACCCCAACGAACCGGGTGATCCGTATCCGCGCGTGGCTGAACTTAGAAAGGTCATGCGTAAACTTGGCCTTGATCATGTTCCGATCATCATGGCTGGCGGGGTTTGGAACCTGAAAGAATGGAAAGACTGGATCGACAACAAAGAGCTTGGTCCGATTGTTTTCCAATTTGGCACACGCCCGATGCTTACGAAAGAAAGCCCGATTTCCGATAAATGGAAAAAGCGCTTGATGAGCTTGAAGGACGGCGATGTGTTGTTGCAAAACTTCAGCCCGACCGGATTTTTCTCGTCGGCGCTCAAGAATAGCTTCATTGGTGAACTTGTGGGCCGGACGGACCGTCAGGTTGAATTCAGCTCTGAAAAGAACGAAGAATTTAATACTGAGCTGGTTGTGGAGCGCAAAAAATATAATGTGCGCGGTGAAGATTATGCCAAAGCTAAAAACTGGCTTGCCGCAGGCTATGAGAAGGCGATGAAAACGCCCGATGATACTCTGATATTTGTTGAGCCTGAAAAATGCGCTGAAATTCGCAAGGATCAGAAAGACTGTGTTGGCTGTCTAAGCCAGTGCCGTTTTTCAAGCTGGGCGGATAATGAAAAGAACGCGACAGGGCGGCTAGCTGACCCGAGAAGCTTTTGTATTCAAAAAACGCTGGATGATGTGGCGCACGAAGGCAGCGTGGACAATAATCTGGTATTTGCTGGCCATAACGCCTTTAGGTTTGGGTCTGACCCATTTTATTCTAATGGCTTTGTCCCAACGGTAAAGCAGTTGGTTGACCGCATTATTTCAGGCGATTGATCTGCACGAAACGTAACCAGAAAAGCCCGGTTTCTACCGGGCTTTTTTGTGACATATAGCCAGTACCGCGTGGGTGCCCCGGATGGGCGGCGCAGTTTTTTGAGATAGGGTTGGCTTGAAGAAAAGCTGTGACTTGATGTTACAAATCGCAAATAGGAATATCAATGGTCGGTAGTTTTGATGTCACAGCATGGCTGAAGGCCCAAATTGGGCGTAGCCTTGTGGATGTGCGCGCGGACGCTTTGCTGACGGCGCGCGCGACCAAAAGTGCGGTGATCGCAGCGCAAAAAGGCGGCATTGCCAAGCGCGGACGTGTGAGCATGCAGTCGCGTGCCGGCATTAGCAAAGCCTCGAACGCCGATAGCCGTGTGCGGGCTTTTGTGAAATTCACCACCATGCCGAGCAAACGCCCTTTGGGGGTAAGCCCTGCTGATTGGAAGCTTTACCAAGATATTGTTCGCGGTTGGATTGAGGCCGGAGATATTGACCGCTCGGTTCTCGAACTGTGGGGCAACTGACACTGAGCGCCACAAGTTCGCACCTTCCGTGTGCCATCCTATCCATATTGTCCGCTGCTTACAGGGCTCGGCTCATATAATAAACATCGGCTTCGGGATTGATATTATAAGGCTCAATCTCGCTGAAACCTAGTTTTTGGTACAGGCGCCCGGCACTTTCTAGCCGTCTAAGACTATCCAGTAACATGGTTTTATAACCACGCCTTTTGGCCCCCTCCATGAGCTGTTCACACAAGAGACGACCTGCGCCGCTGCCTTGGGCTTCGGGCAGGACAAACAGGCGTTTCATCTCGCAGGTATCACTGTCATGTTCTTTCAGAGCGACGGCTCCTACGGCTTTGCCGTCCTGTTTTGCCAACAGCATAAATACATAGCCACTCGGGAACCCCGCCATTTCGGCTTCAATGCCCTGAAAACCAAGATCAATGGGTAGAAAATTGATAAAGGCGCGGAAAATATCTTTCACAGCTGCCGTGTCTGCTGGGCTTGTGGCTTCGGCTACCGTCAGGTTTGGGGTGCCTGCCGTATTTTTCTCAGATCCGGAGGGCTTTTGGGGGTCAGACACATTTTGTGTTTGGGGGCAATTGGGTTGCCATTTCATATAATGATTGGCGCGCTCATAGGGGCTGGGGGAGGGTGGGTCCACCGCGACAAAACCCAGTTTTTGGTAAAGCTTGATCGCGGGTTCCAGCACCGTATTGGTTTCCAGATACAGGGTTTTTCCGCCGCGAGCCTTGAAGCGCTTGATCACTTTATTGCAGAGCGCTCGGCCCATTCCGCCGTGCTGCACCGAGGGGTCTACCGCAAGTTTTGTTAGCTCGTACACGCCGCCCGGTTCGGCTTTCATCGCTATAGTACCAACGGCTTTGCCGTTTTGGACCGCGAAGAATATCTCGCCGCCTTTTGCAAGGATTTCATCTTCCGGATTTGAAAGCACGCGCTCGTCGATGGGCTCCACTTTGAAATATTTCTCTAACCACCAGATGTTGAGATCGTAAAAAGCCTGTTTGAATTTTACATCGTAACTTTCAATCTGAAATGTGGTTGTTGGCTTTTTCTGGGACCGGAGATTTTCTGCCGCGCGGTTATAAAGGCTGGTTTTGTCAAATGCGGTCTCAAGGGCTGTTAACCCTGCAAGCATATCAACCCCGCTTTCACTGGAAACATCGCTAATTGCCTGCCCTAGTGCCTGCCAATAGGGCTGTAGCTTGTCCACCAACTGTTCGCCCTTCGTGGTTAGGCTTACAGTTTTGCTACGTGCATCTGCACCGGGATTTGTTTCCAACAAGCCCTTATCGCTTAGTTTTTTAAGTGTTTGACTAACAGCAGAATGGCTAAATCCTGCAAGCTTTGCGATGTCGCTGATGGGCATGGGGCCACGCATATGCAATGCGTAAATTGGGTAAAAATAACTAACACGAAAATCAAGACCATGATCTTCATACAGGCGGTCTGTGTCTGATGTCATTAGTTCTAGGATGCGCCGAAACCGGGTACCAATTCCAAGTTCAAAAAATATCTCATCTTGCATGAAAGGGCTCCCTTGTTGGATATGTGACAGCATTTACATAAGCACTTATATAAATGCTGTCAATAAGGAGTCTTCTTCAAGAAGCCTAGGAGGAGAATGCTTGATTTATAGCGCCATGAGCTGGCCCGACGATGACCTCATTGTGGGATTTATTTGTATCCAGACTGTCAAAAAGGGCGGCTCGGAAGCCGCCCTGTGGACAAAAAGCCAGCGTGTGGCCTTGTTATCAATTAGGGGACTTAAAAGCCCAAGGCGCTATCGTCAACGGCTGTTTCCCCCGCCAACAACAGGCTGCCGCCGTCCCAGCTAATAAGAAGGCCATCCCCTTCAAGGCTAAGGGTTAGATCTTCGCGTGACAGGTTGCTTTGGCTGAAATCAATCAGATCAACGCTGTCGTCGAAATCATTGATCACACTGTTACCGTTTGTGCCGGTAAAGATAAATGTATCTGCCCCCGTGCCGCCAACGGCAAAATCATCACCGCCGTCCATAAGGATAGTATCATCTCCGCTGCCCGCATAAAGCTGGTCATCGCCCGCGCCGCCCCCGATGGTATCATTGTCTGCGCCGCCAAAAATTTCATCATCGCCTGCGCCGCCGAAAACGGTGTCTTCACCCGCGCCGCCAAACAAAGTGTCGTTGCCATTTCCGCCATTTACATTGTCTGCGCCATTGCTTGCAAAAACATTGTCATCGCCGTTCCCGCCATCAATAAGTTCGTCGCCGTCTTTACCGGCATAGATGGTGTCGTTACCACCTAGGCCGTTGATGGTATCATCACCCGCACCACCACCGATGATGTCATCCGAGCCGCCGCCAAATACATTGTCATTTCCGTCACCAGCCCAGACATAATCTTGGCCATCCTCGTTGCCGTTTCCGTATATGTCGTCGGTGTCCATAACTCCGTTGCCGTTGGTATCGACCCAGCTGCTGCTTGCAATATCATCATTGCCGTCCCCACCGAAGATAGTGTCAGAGCCGCTGGCTCCACCTTCCCCCGCTTTGGTACTGCCGCCAATTAAGACATCGTCGCCCACGCCTCCGGCGATGATATCATCACCGCCGCCGCCGGCAACTTGGTCATTGCCTGTATCGCCAGAGCCTGCCCACATCACGTCGTCCCCGTCGCCGCCATCAACTGTGTCGTCGCCGTCGCCGCCGATGATTGTATCATTGCCGTCGCCGCCACTGAGTGATTGCGCACTTGCGTCACCGCCAATTTTTTCATCATCGCTTTGTTGGTCCTGATAATAGGCGTCGACTTGCTCTGAATGCTCTAATTTTAAGGCGTCGCGTTCCTCAGACTGGGCTTCTTCTAGTGCATCTAAGCGCGCTTGTGCTTCAGAGCGCAGAGCATCCCATTCACTGCGCAAATCATTGTCTAATGTACGCCATTCTTCGCGCTGACTTTGGTTCAAACTCGCCCATTCAGCATAATTTTGCTGCATCAAGGCTGCGGCTTCTTCCGAGCCGGCGAATGTGCTGTTTGCCCACTGTGCTTGCTGATCAGCCTCAAGCGCAGAACGCGCTTCATATTGGCTATCCTCTAGCGCCTCATATGTGCTTTGCCATTTGGTTTCTAGGGCAGTATTTTCGCTGTTTTGGTGGTCTTCAAGATCAGCCCGTGCCGCTTCAAAGCCGTTTTCCAGGTCTTCATTGGCAGCACGCCATTTGTCCTCAAAAGCGTCCCACTGGTCCTTAGCTTCAATGTCAAATTCATCCCAAGCTTGCTGCTGGCTTACTTCAAGCTCGGCGATCTGGCCTTTGAGGTCAAACTCAAGCGCATCCCATTCGGCCTTATGTTCGGCCTCTTGGATTGCGCGTTCATCTTCTTGACGTGCGCCGAGAACATCTAAGTCTTCGCCTGCGGCTTCCGCTTCTGCACGTTCTGTTGCTTGGCGCTCGGCCATGGTTTCTTTTTCACCAGCTTGGCGCGTTAGCAAAATATCAACGGCCGTGTCACGGTCTGCATCAAAGGCTTTCCATTCTGCATCTTGGGCATCGTTTAAAGCTTCAATACGGGCTGTTTGCTCCTCGTGAAGGGCTTTCGTGGCATTGTTGACGGCATCTTCAAAGGTGCGCCATTCATCTTTCTGGCTGTCGCTAAGGGTTTGCCATTCGGCCTCTTGATGCTCGCGTTGGTCTTCAAAAGCGGCGTCGCTCTCGTCTGCGACTTGCTGCCATTCATCCTCTAGGCGTGCTTCTAAGGCGTCCCATTGAGCCTCTTGCTGGCTTACCAAGTCAGCTACGGCTTGGTCGTCGGTATTGCCGCTACCATCAAGGGCCTCCCACTGGGCCTCTTGCTCTTGCTCTAGAGCTGTACGGGCTTCTTCTTGTTCATTTTCAAGGGTTTCAAACTGGGCTTCAAAGTCTTGCTCTAGAGCCTCTTTTTCCGCCTCTTGTGTTTCGTCCAGTGCTTCACGCGCGGCCTCTTGCTGGTCGTCTTGTGCGCTGTGGAGGGCTTCCCATTTGTCTTCGAATTCCAGCTGCGCGGTCTCTTTTTCGTCGCTTAGTTGTTCCCACTCTGTTGCTTGCTCAGATGATATAGCCTCAACACGGTCTTGGGTGTCGGCCTCTAAGGTGTCCCATTCTTCTTGTTGAGACTGTTCCAGTTCGGCGCGTTTGGCGGCTTGAGCTTCTTCTAACGCTGCCATATCTTCACCTGCAGCTTCGGCTTGGGAGCGCTCTGTGGCTTGTGCGTCTTCAAGGGCGCTTGTTTCTTCCGCATGTTTAGCAGCCATAGCATCAACTGAGGTTGTGATATCTGCCTCAAGGGCATTCCACTGGGCTTCATGGGCTTGTGAAAGCGCCTCGGCTTTATCATTAAAGCTGGCTTCTAGGGCCTCTGCTTCGGCTTTCATGTCAGCCTCTAAAGCATCCATTTCTTGGCGCGCGCTTTCCTCTAGCGCATCCCACTGGGCCTGATGGGCTTTTTCTAAATCCTCAAAAGCAGCCTGAGCCGTTTCATGCAGAGCATCTGTTTCGGCCTCAAAGCGGGTGCTTAGGGCATCCCATTCTTCTTCCTGACGCGTAGACAGAGCAGAGGCGTCTTCAGATTGCTCACCGCTTAGGGCTTCCCACTGAGCCTCTTGACGCGCTGAAAGTTCCTCGCGTTCGGCTTCTTGTTTTTCTTCTAGCGCTTGGGTGCGGACTGCATGGTCTTCTTCTTGATCCTCAAATAGGGATTGCAGGTCCTCCTTTAAGCTGTCTCGCTCTTCTTCTTGGCGCTCGGATAGCTCTTGCCAGTCATGGTCTTGTGCCTCCTCTAGGGATGTGTGCGCGTCATCCTTATTTTCATTTTCTGAATTTTGTGTGGTTTTTGCCTGATCTTGAA
>WFTS01000097.1 GCA_015485385.1 Kordiimonadales bacterium
ATATCCATGCTGTCCAAGACTTGTTGCTTCATCTCACGGTCTTCAAGACCACCGGTAAACTGGATCATCCGATCCGCAAGCGTAGACTTGCCGTGATCTATATGGGCAACAATGGAAAAATTGCGAATGTTTTTAAGGTCTGTCATGGCGCACACTTACAGGCAAACGCGAGGGTGGGCAAGAGGGGAGATTACAAGGGCTTCTCTTTATGACGCTCATATGTATATGGAGGTAATTTGATTTTCCGGCCCCCAACAGCAAACCTGCGGTTCAAAAGCCCTGAAACAGGAAATCAACTGCCTCGACAATGGTGTCGCGGTAAGGGTCTTCGATGTTTGCCACCGCCTCACCGAGTGCCGAGGTGGGCACAGCGGCCATATCAGTGGTGACCATTATATAGTCGTGGCCATCCACAGTAACAACAGGGTTCAGGCGCGGCAGCACTTCGCTTGTCCTCTCGGCAAGGGGCACCAACGGAATAACCATGCGGGTGTTCAAATCTGACAGTAGATCAGCCTGTACATCCAGCACCATAGGCACGCTGGCGCCATATTTATGCACGTCAAATCTTGCCATCAGTCTTTGGACCAAGTGGGGGTCAGAAGCGTGCCTGTTTCTTCAACGCGGGTATTGTGTGCTTTTATCGCGAGCGCGTTTTCGCTCCGCCACAGGCGCTCCTTTTCCTGCCGCACCGCCTTAATCAGGCCAGCTTCAGCCGCTTTGGAAGCATTCAGCTTAAGGCCCTTGGCTTCCTCAATAATATCCTGACGGATAGTGAGGTTAACGGGACGGCGTTTTTTCGCTTTAAATGCGGGTGCTGTTTGCATGGGCTCTCCTGACTATGGAGACATTATACCAGCATTTTATATGTGCGTCTATTATGCGCATATAAAATGCTGGTAACAGACAGAACACCACAGAATTGTCCGTGGACGCAAGACCCCAGCAAGGCCGTCACCCCGGACCCGGCGCCCTTGCGTTGGAGGCAATCCGGGGTCCAGAGTTTCAGGAAAGACTTCGCTAGTGGCGAAGACATTAGTTTTCTTCTGGTTCCCGTGACGTTTACCTGCCTTCGGCAGGGCACGGGATGACGAACGAGCCTACCCCGGTATCACCCTGTCGGGTGGCCGGTGGCCGTCGGTGAAGGCGCGGATGTTTATTAGGACTTTTTCGCCCATACCCACACGCGCTTCGATGGTGGCGCTGCCCATGTGCGGTAGCAGGACCACATTCTCCAGTTCCAGCAGCTTAGGGTTTATCTGTGGTTCCTCGGCGAACACATCTAAGCCTGCGCCCGCAATACGGCCCACTTCGATCAGGTCAGCCAGCGCTTCTTCGTCAATGATTTCACCGCGCGCGGTGTTGATAATCACGGCGTGCGGCTGTAATTTTTTCAGCCTAGCCCGGTCCAAAAGCCGGTTTGTGTCTTCTGTCAGCGGGCAATTCACACTCACAATGTCCATGCGTGCCAGCATTTGGTCTAGGTCTTCCCAGTAAGTGGCTTCCAGTTCCGCCTCGGTTTGCGCAGGTAGGCGGGTGCGTTTATGGTAATGCACCGACATATTAAACGCCTTGGCACGCCGCGCCACCGCTTGGCCAATACGGCCCATACCGATAATGCCAAGGCGCTTGCCCTCAATCCGGTGGCCCATCAGGAACGTGGGCGTCCAGCCGGTCCATTTGCCTGCACGCAGAATTTTCTCGCCTTCAAACAAGCGGCGCGGCACAGATAACAGCAGCGCCATCGTCAGGTCGGCGGTATCCTCTGTCAGTACGCCCGGCGTATTGGTAACCGCAACGCCCTTGGCTTGCGCAGCCGAGACATCAATATGGTCAACGCCTGCGCCAAAATTGGCGATCAGCTTCAGCCTGTCACCCGCAGCCGCGATCACACCTTCGTCAATAGTATCGGTAACGGTTGGCACAAGAACATCAGCCTCAGCGGCGGCGGCCTTTAACTGTTCTGCGCTGAAAGGGATGTCTTTCAGGTTCAAGGTCACGTCAAAAAGTTCCGCCATGCGGGTTTCAATACTGTCCGGCAATTTGCGCGTAACAATAACCTTCGGACGGTGGGTGTTTCCTGTTTGACTCATCGGATAAAATAACCTTTTCTGTCGGGCAAGGCTTGCCCGAATTCAGACTAAAGCTTCTGTACCAGATGGCAGCAATTGTTTCAAACAACAAGCGATAAGGAGAGGGCTATGAATAATCATTTTAAGGCATTTTTTGGCCTTCTTACCCTATTGGTGGCTGGATCAGCTTTTTTTGCGCCCGTTCATGCGGCCCCAAAGGGCAAACCAACGGTTGGCACCAGCGGCTACCCGCTTCCGCGCTTTGCCGCCTTAAAAGCCAATGAAGTGAACATGCGGACCGGGCCGGGAACGCAGTATCCTATCTCTTGGGTGTATCACCGCAAAGCCCTGCCGATGGAAATAATTGATGAATTCGGCCCGTGGCGCAAAGTGCGGGACCACGAGAACACCACCGGATGGATTTTGCGTCAACTGCTGTTGGCCCCCCGTTCAGCGATGATCCGGGGCAAAACCCGCACGCTTTACCAAAAGAAATCCCTTACATCCGCACCCAGTATCATCGCCGAGCCGGGGGTGATAGGACGCCTGCTGGCCTGTGACGGCATATGGTGCCGATTAAATATTAAGGGCCGCAAGGGCTGGATTGAACGCCGCCACCTGTGGGGTGTCTATAAAAATGAAGTGATTAAATAGCCTTATCATTTCATCATAAAACTGCCTAAAATTCCCCTAAAATTTATCTCTATATATCATATAACTGATTGTTTTTGTTATATTTTTCTTAATTTATCTGGTCCAGCCTGAGGGATCAGGCAAATGCGGCGGATTGAATTGGGGGTCCACCCAGGAGAATATAATGACTATTCAAGATCAGGCAAAAACCACACAAAATTCAGAAAATGAAAATAAGGATGACGCGCACACATCCCTAGAGG
>WFTS01000098.1 GCA_015485385.1 Kordiimonadales bacterium
GTTACCCCACAGCAGCACTGTTGGCTTTGGTTCCGCTTTTGCAAGGTGGGTTGATCCAAAGCGAAGATATTATGATAGATGCCAAGTCGGGTGTGTCAGGGGCAGGGCGGTCATTGAAAGAAAGCAATCTTTTTGCCGAGGTGGCTGAGGCCATGCACCCATATGCACTAGGCCATCACCGCCATATGCCAGAGATCGAGCAGGAATTATCTGTGGCCTCAGGTGACGATGTAACCATTAGTTTCACACCGCATCTGGTACCAATGAACCGGGGCGAACTGGAAACTATTTATGTAAAGCTGAAAGACGGCCAAACAGCGGCAGATTTAAAAGAGGCTTTAACCAGCCGATATGCGGATGAGCAATTTGTCACCGTTTTAGACGGGGTGAATGTGCCGTCAACACGCATGGTACGCGGCTCGAACACATGTGTTTTGAATGTATTTGAAGACCGTATCAAGGGTAGGGCGATCATCGTTGCGGCAATTGATAATCTGGTCAAGGGTTCGTCGGGCCAAGCGGTGCAGAATATGAACCTGATGATGGGCTTGGACGAAACAACAGGCCTGATGCAGGCCCCAATGTTCCCGTAAGCTATTCTGGTGAAGCCCCTTTACAAAGATACGCAGCTTGGTGGCCGTTTATCACCCTTTAAAGGTGTTTGGCCTACGGTCGCTAGAGATGCTTATGTCTTTCACGGCGCCCAAGTGGTTGGCGATGTTGAAATAGCAGAAGGCGCCAGCGTGTGGCACAATTGTGTGCTACGCGGAGATGTAAATTTTATCCGCATTGGTCGGCGCTCTAATATTCAGGACGGTAGTGTGGTTCATGTCAGTACCCACACTCACCCTACGATTATCGGCGAAGATGTCCTGGTGGCGCATTTGGCGATGTTGCATGGGTGCACGCTGGATGACCGGGCTTTTGTTGGCATGGGGGCCGTGGTGATGGACGGCGCGCATATCCAAAGCGACGGCATGTTGGCGGCAGGGGCAATGCTTACCCCGGGCAAAATCATTAAAAGCTGCGAACTATGGGTTGGTCGTCCGGCGAAATTTGTGCGTATGCTAACGGAGGCGGAATTGGTTAAAAACCGCAGCATGGCTGAGCATTACCGTAAAATCGCAAATCAGCACAGGCTTGATGCTATGGGGGAAACCGCAGACGCACCCTATCCATAGTGATTTTAGCGGCCCATAATAGTCCTTAGAGGGCGCCAAATCGTTGCTTTATAGTGATAGAGTTTGACCTGATATTTTTTCAGACTGCATAAAAACCGCATAAAAAAAGGGCCCCGTAAGAGGCCCTTTTCTCTGAAAATGCTGGTTTTTTGATCGCTTGATCGCAGGCCGGTTTAAAAGGCCATGCCATTTTGCTGCCCCACCATGCACAACAGCATCGGAATAGATAACAGTGTGTTGGTGCGGCTAAATAACATCGCTTTGCGTGCAGCAGCAGGCTTGGCGCTGGCATCGGCTTCCACCATGCCTAATGCGATCTTTTGGTTTGGCCAGATGATAAACCAAACATTGAACCACATGATGATCGCCATCCACATGCCCATGCCGATCAATATTGTACCGCTTTTAAGGGTAAGCGCATCCACAATATAATGATTGGCACTTGCCAACCAAAGGCCCGTGAACAAAGTTGCCATTGCACCCCAACGGAACCAAAACAGCGCATTCGGGGCAATATGTTTACCGATTGCAGGTTTCAGTTCATCTGGAATAGACGGCATGGTTGGGATTTGCACGAAGTTGAAATACCACAAGAGGCCGATCCACATCACCCCAGACAGGACATGCAGATAGCGTGCATAAAAGGCTTGATCAAAGCCAAACTCTGCGAACCAGCCGGATTGGCCCGCGATGATGATAATCGTTAGAATGATGCCTGCGATCACTGTATTTTGAATTGATTCTAAAATCTTGCCCATGGTTGCTCCCCTTAGACGTTCGATTATTCCCTAGCGTTATCGCGCTTTGTCGAATTACGGACCGAATTCTAACGGGCTAACGGGTTTTGCTCAACAAAAATCAGTGACTCGCATTTTATATAGCGCGGAGCAAATGCATTTTATCAGCTTTTAACCTTGCTATCCCGGGCTTGTGACGGCATTTTGCCGCCATGCAGAAACTTAGTGAAGATCAGCTTTATTGCCTAGACGTGGCGCGTACCGAAGACCGCGAGCGGTATCTAACAAGCCTGTTTATGCCAGCGCATGCACGGCGGGCTGTGTGGACGCTTTTGGCTTTCAATCAAGAGATTGCAAAAATTCGCGATAGTGTTTCCGAGACTGCGCTAGGTGAAATTCGCTTGCAGTGGTGGAAAGAGGCCTTGGACGGGGTGCTATCAGGACAGAATAAACAACAGCCTATTGTTCGCGAACTTGTGTGTTTACAAAAAATACCCGGCGTTTGGCCATTACTGCATGAGATACTGGACGCGCGTAGCCTAGAGATGTTCGGTGAAGGCCCTGCAGATATGGACGGGTTGGCAGCTTATGCAAACGGTGTTGGCGGCGCCCTGAATGAAGCGATTTTGCGGCTGTTGATACAGGCAACTCCGCCTAACACGGCTTTGAAAGCTGCGCGAGCATCGGGGTCAGCGTGGGGTATGCTTGGGCTTTTGCGTGCGCTCCCGTTTCACTGGCAGTCCGGACGCAACCCCCTGCCTAAAGATCATGACAGCGCGATGCAGCTTCAAAAGCCTGATGATGCTTTTGAAGCCCTAAAGCCGATCCTTCTTCAAATGAAAGCGTATGTTTTGACAGAGTTAGAAGCTGTACAAGGCGGGAAGGGGGCTGTGCCCAAACACGCGAAACCCGCCTTATTGTGTGTGCCTTTGGCCCGGCAGCATCTTACGGCGCTAAAAAAGGCAGGGAATAATCCTTTTGAAGCCCCGCCCTATGAAGCCAGCGATCTAGCAAAAATCACACGGCTTTTTTGGTCCAACATAACAGGGCGCCTGTAGGGTAGGGGGTTGCAAACGCTCAAGCCGCAAACGCTCAAAGCTGTATAATTTCAAGTTTGCAAGCGCTCAAGCCAGCAAAAACGCAGGCCTACAATCGTTTAAACATGAGTTAAAAAAGGCACCAAAAGCCCACACATTTCTGTGCAGGCTTGGTAAATTTATGATGAAATCGCTGTTAAGCTTCGACGTCTACGTTCTCGCCAACACCCCGGGATGTATCAGAGCGCTCAACTTCTTTACGCTCAATCGCGGAATCTTCGGCGACTTTACGGTCCTGTGACACAGATTCCAAAGAACCAATCCGTCCAGAATTCCCAATTGCTTGAGTTGTCGCTGCAGCTGCTTGAATATCAACCATATTTTCACTCCATCAGCGTGCATTTACCCATGACACACGCTCTCTCAACTGTTTAAACTGTACCCGAAAAAGGGACGGTTTTCCAGAAAAATACTAAAATATCCCCGTTTTCTGGGGTATTTTGCCTTAATTTTGGTCCCTTGGTGGGTTTGGCGCGGGAAAATTTGTTCAAAAAGGGCGAGAAATTTGATTAAAATTTTATGCAGTCGAATCATTTTACTGGCAGGCATTGTCTCATTGGCCGCTTGCAGCTCGGCAGGGCCTAGCAAGCGCACGACCCAAGATGAAGGCCCTTTTACCGCCCGTGCGCGCAATGAATTAGCGATGAAGGACCCTTCAGGCTTGCTGCAAGTAGGGGAAGGGTTTGAACGCTCTGGAAATTATCAGGCAGCCTTGAATATATACGGCCAAGCCATGGCTGCTGCCCCTGATATGGTTGCGGCTCAGGTGGCATTTGCCCGCGCGTCCGTTGCAATAGGCCATAAAGACCGAGGCAAGGCCATGCTGATCGCTTTGTTGGCGGCTCACCCTTCCAACGACATGGTTCGGGCGACACTGGCCAAGATACACGCCGCAGAGGGCGAATTTACAGCCGCTGCCCTTTATATAACGCCTATGCTGAACAAAAGTGGCATCAGTGCCGAGCATCTTAATCTTGGCGGGAAAATCCTTCAGGTAACAGGCAAGGCCTCTGAGGCCAGAGCTTTATTTGAACGCGCCTTGGCAATATCACCCGCCAATCCCGAAATTCTTCAGAATTTGGCTTTATCATTTGCTATTGCGCAAGACTATGCCACTGCGGTTGCTCTGCTTCAGAAAGTTATGGATAAGCCTGAAGGTCTGATCCCCGGCAAAATTGCGCTGGCAACCGTTTATGCTCTGTCGGGCCAACTTGAT
>WFTS01000099.1 GCA_015485385.1 Kordiimonadales bacterium
GGTCCATACCGCCCTGCCGACCGCCCAAAAGTTCGATATAAACTTCTGCCAAAATTTCAGCGTCCAAAAGCGCGCCGTGCAGGGTGCGGTGGGCATTGTTAATCATAAAGCGCTTGCAAAGGGCGTCCAGACTGTTAGCGGCTCCTGGAAATTTCGTGCGCGCAATCGCCAGTGTATCAACAAAGCGTTTTTTATGCAGGATTGGACGCCCGGCCTCTTCGAGCTCCCAGTTGATAAATTTCATATCAAACTCGGCATTGTGCGCCACAAGCACGCTGTCGTCGCCCACATAGGCTAGAAAGTCATCCATCACGTCTGAAAAAGCCGGCTTATCTGATAAAAAATCTGTCGTTAGACCGTGGATTTTAACAGCGCTTTCAGGCACGTCGCGCTCAGGGTTTACATACGCATGATAGTGATTGCCCGTTAGCGAGCGATCAACCATTTCCACAAGCCCAATTTCAATCAACCGATCGCCAGACAGCGGGTCAAACCCTGTGGTTTCCGTATCAAAAATAAGTTCACGCATATTGGGCCGCTTTCTTCAGGTCATCGGTGATCTCTGCCACGCGCGCGCGCGCATCCTCAAGGCCTTTATCGGTTTCTATGATATAATCCGCTTGAGAGCGTTTGACCATATCAGGTGTTTGTTTGGCGAGAATTTGTTCAAACTTTTCCGCCGTCATGCCGGGGCGTTCCAGCACCCGCGCCCGCTGAATATCTTCTGGCGCTGAAACAACGATAACCTTGTGGCACGCTTTGTCTCCGCCCGTTTCAAACAACAGCGGAATATCTAAGACCACAAAGGGCGCTCCGGTTTCTTCTGCGGCCTTAAAAAACTGGGTGCGGGCGTGAGCGACCATCGGATGCATGATGGCCTCTAGCTTTTTCTTGGCTTGTGCATCTGCAAAAATTATTTTCCCGAGCGCCTCCCTATTTAGAACACCGTCCGTAATCACACCGGGGAAAGCCGCGCGAATAAAGGGAAGGGCTTTGCCGCCCTTTGCTTGCAATTTATGCACGGTTGCGTCGGCATCAAAAACTGGCACACCTGCGTCTTTAAACAGGTTTGCTGTTTCTGATTTCCCCATACCAATAGAGCCTGTCAGGCCAACGATTAACATGTCAAAGCGGCCTCTAGTTTGGAGCGCAAATTTGCGTCAAAGCCAACATCTTTTCCGAACCAGATTTTAAACGCCGCCGCCCCTTGATGCACCAGCATACCAAGCCCATCAACCGTTCTCAGGCCGTGCATGCGCGCCGCCCTTAAAAGCCCTGTTTCCAAAGGTTTATAGACGATATCATACACAATTGTATCCACCGCAGCGCTGGATAAATCCAGTGTCAGGGCTGGTTGGCCTGTCATGCCAAGAACTGTTGTGTTGATAATTAACCCAGCGGCTGCAACCGCATCTGTGCGGTCATCCCAATTTACAACGGTCATGCGGCCTCTGCCAATATCCTTGGCGATGGCTTCGGCTTTCGTGCGGGTTCGGTTGGTAATCATCACCAACGGAATATTTTCTGTCAGCAAACCAAGCGCCGCCGCCCGCGCCGCGCCGCCCGCGCCCAAAATAAGCGCTGGTCTGTCAGCAAAATAGTCGGGGATACTATTCTTTAGGTGTTTTACCAGCCCGATACCGTCCGTGTTAAAGCCAGAAAGCGTGCCGTCAGCACCCACTTTTACCGTATTCACCGCACCCATTTGTCGGGCAAGCGGCGCAACTTTATCAAGCAGCGAAAACACTTTGGTTTTATGGGGCACGGTGACATTAAAGCCCGACAGCCCTGATTTTGCCGCATGCCTGACAAAATCCTCTAGGCCCTCTGGCGGAACTTCACGGGCAGAATAATCGCCTTTTATCCCAACTTGCTGCATCCAGTGATTATGCATCAAGGGCGATAAGGACTGAGCAATAGGATAGCCAATAACAGCGGCCGTTTTATAATCATCTATGGTCATAAAGGCATCACATTCCTGCGGCGGAGAAAATCTAGCAGCGGCAATAAGGGTAACCCAAGCACGGTAAAATGGCTGCCGTCAACCTTGGTGAAAAGCTGTGCGCCCAGCCCTTCTAGCTGATAAGCCCCCACAGACCAAAATGCATCCTCACCAAGGGCTTTAAGATAGCCGTCGATGAAATCTTTAGAAAGCGGGCGCATGGTTAATTTTACCGTATCAACAGCCCGCCATACTGCTTGGCCGTTTTCATAAACCACCACAGCGGATATCAACTGGTGCACCCCGCCTGATAGGTTTGTTAAAACGTCCCGCGCCTGATCAATATCCTTAGCTTTCGAAACTATCTTGCCGTCTTTAACCAGCAATTGATCCGCACCAATGACAAGCGCCTGAGGATATGTGCCAGACACAGAGCGGGCTTTCGTCTCAGCAAGCGCATCTGCGATACCGCGAGCCGGCAGGCCTTGTGCAATCAGCGAGGCTTTCAAGGCGTCTTCATCAACGCGGGCGGGAAATACACTAAAATCCAGCCCGGCCTTTTCCAGCATGTCCGCGCGGGTTTTACTTCCCGAGGCTAAAACTATCTGTGTCATGCTTTATGCCGTTTCATGAAAATTTTGATTAGCTTAGATCCTCAGGCCATGACCGGTGCTTGCGGCGGGCCTCCTCAGGTTGCTTTTCAAGCCACGCATAATAACGGTGCAAAATGGCCGCAGCAGATTCTTCGATCGAGCGCCGTGTCACATCCAGCGTTTGCCAGCCTCGGCTCGTACAGTAGCGGCGACATTCTTTGATTTCTTCCATAATCTGATTTGGGTTCGTATAATCAGCCTCACTGTTTTCGTTCAAAGACCGAAGTCGATTGGTGCGAATTTGTACCAAACGTTCGGCGCTTGTTGTCAGGCCCAGCACGAATTTATTTTCAAGCGTATCCAATTCAACAGGCATCGGACACCCCGGTACAAACGGTACATTCAGTGTTTTATACCCCTTATTTGCCAAATAAATGCTGGTTGGGGTTTTTGACGAGCGCGAGACGCCTAAAAGGACAATATCTGCCTGTTCCACGTCTTCGACCAATTGGCCATCATCATGCGCCATCGTGAAATGCAAAGCATCAATACGCTGAAAATAGTGCGCATCCATTATATGTTGTTGACCAGGCTTTCTGGAGGCTTTTTGCCCAAAATATGAGCCTAAAAGATTAATCACCGGATCAAGAATAGACAAAACTGGCAAATTGGCATCCATGCAGGCTTTTTCCAGCACATCACGGATTTCCCGGTTTACCAGCGTATATAAAACCAAGCCCGGATCTTCAGAGATATCTTCCATCAGGCGGGTCATTTGCATTGCAGATCTGACAAGAGGCCAATAATGTTTGCGTACATTCACGCCTTCAAACTGAACTAAAGCCGCAGATATAATGGCTTCTAGCGTTTCTCCGGTTGAATCAGAAACCAGATGCAGATGAAAAACAGATGTGTCGCTATTGGTATCAATTGGCATGAATTTACCCTAAAAAACAGTGTGCATAGCCTATAGGAACAGTCTGTGGATAACCTGTAGAGAAACCTGTTGGCAAGCCAGCAAGGCCAGTTACACACATTTTACATGCTAAAGCTCCTGAAGTTTATAAAACTTATACCAAGGCCACAAACCCGGGGATAAGCTGTTTTTGCGACCCTATACATCCTATGGTTTTCCACAATATCCACAGATTATAGATTTCACACACTGCGCGGGTTTTTATAGATAAAAGTTAGTAAACCTAAGTTTTATGCACATACATGATGATAAAAATACTGCTTGGCCCTTGAGTGTGAACAAACTTGTGGATAAATAGTTTTCCCCACACTTCACAGGCATCCACTAAAACTACAATTCTTTTATTTATATATATATTATATTTAGTATGTGTGTTTGATCATCAAATCAGAGCTTTAAAATAGACAGGCAATTTCCCTATGGCAAAATTACTTCTTGAGACCCTCAAAGGGAACCCAAGTAATAGTGTTCCTTTTTGGTTTATGCGCCAAGCCGGACGGTATTTGCCCGAATATAGAGAAGTCCGGGCAACGGTGCCCTCGTTTATGGAATTTTGCTACGATCCTGCCAAAGCCACAGAGGTGACGTTACAGCCTATTAAGCGTTACGGTATGGACGGTGCAATTTTATTTGCTGATATTCTTGTTGTACCAGATGGGTTAGGGCAAAAAGTTTGGTTTGAAACCGGATTTGGCCCCAAACTAGAGCCAGTGGTCACAGACGAGGCTTATAATCGTTTATCCCTAGATGGGTTTCACGATAAGGTCTGCAATGTGTATGAGACTGTTCGCCGCCTTCGGTGCGCGCTTCCAGAGGATGTTACGTTGCTGGGGTTTGCTGGTGCACCTTGGACAGTGGCCACATATATGATTGGCGGACAGGGCAGCAAAGACCATGCCCCCGCGCGTCAGCTTGGTTACGGCAATCCACAGCTGTTTGCTAAAATCCTCGACATATTAGTGGAAGCGACGGCTCAATATCTTTGCGCGCAAATTGAAGCCGGTGCGGATGTGGTTCAGATTTTTGATAGTTGGTCGGCGGCACTGCCCGAACCCATGTTCGACGCTTGGGTGATCGAGCCAACCAAAGCCATTGTTGAAAAAGTGCGCTCCAAACATAAAGAAACCCCGATCATTGGTTTTCCGCGCCTCGCGGGGGCCATGCTGAAGCGCTATGTTGAAGAAACCGGCGTTACTGGGGTTTCTCTTGATACGGGGGTTCCGCTTGCATGGGCGGCTGAAGAAATACAGCCTCATGTCTGTGTGCAGGGCAACCTGGACCCGCATTTGGTTGTTGCAGGGGGGGATGCTATGGTTCAAGAGACCTTGCGTATCCTAGAGGCCTTAAAAGGCGGTGCACATATATTTAATCTTGGACACGGCTTTGTTCCCGAAACGCCGCCTGAAAATGTGGCCTTATTGTCTGAAACCATTAAAAACTTCCGCCGCTAGGATTTTATCAGCGATGTTCGCATATTTCAGGAGGGCCATATGGAAGGGTTTTTAGGTCATGCTTACCTATGGGTAAAAGCCGCGCATATTATTTTTGTGATCTTCTGGATGGCTGGCATGTTTATGATGCCGCGCTATTTTGCTTATCATAGCCAGTATGCGTCAGGATCAGACGAAGATGCAAAATGGATTGAACGCGAATTAAAGTTGATGCGCATCATCATCAACCCTGCGATGATCCTTGCTTGGACCATGGGGATTATGCTGGTTGTCAATATTGGGTTCAGTACGGGCGGTTGGCTGCATGTGAAATTACTGCTGGTTACTTTGCTGTCTGGGTTTCACGGTATCTTGTCGCGTTGGCGCAAAGAATTTGCAGCCGGGACGCGGAACCACGGCGAGAAATTTTATCGGCGTGTTAATGAAGTGCCTGCCTTTTTTATCATTGCCATTGTCATTCTTGTGGTGACAAAACCCTTCTGATACCAATTAACTTAAGATCGGCTTCAAGGTGCATAGTGTCAAAAATCTTGACACATTATAGCGGCGTGGTACCCTATTTGTGTTCGCGGCCCTTGCGCGAAGTGTTATTCTAGACTATGCCCCCACATCAGCCGATACATCCATTCTGGTAAATCGCTGTATATTTTTCCAAAGCCGAGCCCTCATGTTTATCTTTTCCAAGACTATCCTAGGCCTCAAACCTTCAAAATAAAGCCCCAAACATAATTGGATGCACCCATGCATTTACAAGAATTAAAAGACAAATCCCCCGCAGACCTTTTGGCATTTGCCGAAAAAGTTGGGGTTGAAAACGCAAACAGTATGCGCAAGCAGGATATGATGTTTGCGATCCTCAAGCAGCTTGCTGAAGATGATGTGAAAATCATGGGCAAAGGGGTAATTGAAACCCTGTCCGATGGCTTTGGCTTTCTGAGAAGCCCTGAATCAAATTATCTACCGGGACCTGATGATATCTATATCAGCCCATCACAGATCAGGCGTTTCAGCCTTAGAACTGGAGATACAGTAGACGGTGAAATCCGCGCTCCAAAAGATGGGGAGCGTTATTTTGCCCTTCTTAAGGTCTCTCAGATTAATTTTGATGAGCCCGATAAAGTGCGCCACAAAGTGCATTTTGATAATTTAACACCGCTGTATCCTGATGAACGCTTAAAGTTAGATCCTGATGATCCAACGGTGAAAGATAAATCACCGCGCGTGATTGATTTGGTAGCCCCCATTGGGAAAGGGCAGCGCGCGTTGATTGTGGCTCCGCCGCGCACAGGTAAAACTGTATTGCTTCAAAATATTGCCAAAAGCATCACGGCTAATCATCCTGAATGTTTTGTTATTGTCCTTTTGATAGATGAACGCCCAGAGGAAGTTACTGACATGCAACGAAGTGTTGCAGGTGAGGTTGTTTCAAGTACTTTTGATGAACCAGCATCACGCCATGTTCAGGTTTCTGAAATGGTGATTGAAAAGGCCAAGCGTTTGGTAGAGCACGGCAAGGATGTTGTGATCCTTCTTGATAGTATAACACGCTTAGCCCGCGCTTATAATACTGTGGTGCCGTCATCAGGCAAGGTTCTTACGGGCGGTGTGGACGCCAATGCTTTGCAGCGCCCAAAACGCTTTTTCGGGGCGGCACGGAACATCGAAGAAGGCGGCTCACTTTCAATCATCGCTACGGCACTGATTGAAACCGGAAGCCGCATGGATGAAGTGATCTTTGAAGAATTTAAAGGAACAGGGAACTGCGAAGTTATTCTTGACCGCAAGGTTGCTGATAAGCGCGTCTTCCCAGCAATTGACATTCTCAAATCTGGAACCCGTAAAGAAGAGCTTCTGGTTGATCCTGCAACGCTTTCTAAAATGTGGGTATTGCGCCGCATTCTTACGCCGATGGGAACTGTGGATGCGATGGAATTCTTGCTGTCGAAATTGAAGGATTCGAAAAACAATGATGATTTCTTCAACCAGATGAATAATTAATCTGGCA
>WFTS01000100.1 GCA_015485385.1 Kordiimonadales bacterium
CCTTAAACCCGCTGAAATAAATATCCCCGCTGTCAGCGTTGATTTTCTCTAGGCTACTAACAACCCAGTCCCCTGAGGTCAGCGTCTTCACTCCGCCATCTTTGAGATCATACTGATACAAATGACGAAAGCCCGTGCGTTCGCTCGCCCAAACCATTGCAGATCCGCCCGAGATAAACTTCAGATCACTGTGAATATTTATCCATATGTCTGATTGCTCGGTTAAAAAAGTTTCGGTAGAAGACCCGTCTACAGCGGCAAAGACCAAATCTAATTTGGTTTGCGCCCGGTTTAGACGCTGATACGCCAAGCGCGTGCTATCGGGCAACCAGTTTACCCGTGCCAGATAAATGTCTTTGTCTGCGCCTAGATCAATCCAGCTAACGGCCTTGTCTGCCAGCGCCACAATGCCCAGCTTCACCTCAACATTGGCACTGCCGGCTTCGGGGTAGCGCTGTTTCAGGGCTACAACACCGCCGTCTGCCTGCACTTCGTAGCGGTCTTTGATCAGCACGCCACTCTCGTCATATTGCTCGAAGGCGATTTTGGTCTCATCAGGGGACCACCAATAGCCCGTAAAGCGCCCAAGTTCTTCCTGCACGACAAACTCAGCCATGCCGTTGGCGATTGTATCCGTCGCGCCGGTGGTTAGCTGGCTCTCGACACCCGATGCCACATTCACGACAAAGACTTCGCGGTCGCGGATGAAGGAAACATAAGTGCCTTTAGGGCTGAATTTAATATCTGTTTCAAACTCTTTGGTATTGGTCAGGCGCTTCACAGTCCCACCAAGTTGCAGCACATAGATATCACCGCCAATGGGGAACAGCAGGCTTTTGCTGTCGGCACTCCAAAAATAACTGATGATACCGGACTTGCCGGTAGTGGCCCTGTTGCGCTCGCGGCGCTGTTTTTCTTCTTCAGACAACACCTCAAGCCCGCCCGAAAGCAGATCATCAGAATTCACAAGCATGTGCGACTTGCCGGTTGCCACATCAAACTGCCAAAGGTCTAGTTTAGAGGCATTTCGGTCTTTGCCGCGCAGAAACGTGATCCGCTTGCCATCGGGCGACATCTTTAAACCCTGCACGCTTGGGCCATTTATTGAGGGGCTTGCGGTCATGCGTTCGATAGTCAACTCATCCGCTGTGACCACCGGATCCAACGCCAAAAATACTGCAACCAAGCTTGCTGCTGCCAATATGGATTTCATAAATCCCCCTCATTTTCCAAATTAGTTCTACCTGAAACTGGTGTAGCATGCCCCAAAGCAACGCATCCAGCGATAAAAGCACGTTGGAAATGTCATTTTTGCAGTTCCGTATAGACGTTGCCTCTTGTTTATGGCAAACGTGCGCCTTACAGTATAAATGCGACAGAATATTTCAGGAATTACACTATGAGCGAACAAATATTACCCATCTGCGCACAAGATGTTTATCAGGCGGCGGGGAATATTAAGGGGGCTGTGGTCCGCACGCCTACGAACAGGTCCATCACCCTGTCTGAGATTACCGGCGCTGATGTACATCTGAAATTTGAGATTTTCCAGTTTACCGCCGCCTACAAAGAGCGCGGCGCACTGAACCGTTTGTTATCTTTGCCGGAAGGCACAAAAGGCGTGATCGCTGCTTCGGCGGGAAATCACGCACAAGGCATCAGCTATCACGCCGGACGACTGGGCATAAAGGCCACCATCGTCATGCCGATCGGCACACCCTTTAACAAAGTGAAGCGCACAGAAGAACTTGGCGCCCATGTGGTGCTAACCGGCACTGATTTTGAAGAAGCCACGCAAGCAGCCCTTGAATTGGCAGACCGCGAAAGCCTTACCTTCATCCACCCGTTTGATGATCCGCTGGTGATGGCAGGCCAAGGCACAGTAGGCTTGGAAATGCTGGAAGATGTGCCCGATCTGGAAACGCTGATCGTGCCTATTGGCGGCGGCGGCTTGATTTCTGGCATCGCCACCATTGCCAAAGCAATCAACCCCAATATCCGTATTGTTGGCGTGCAAACCGAGGCTTTCCCCGCGATGAAAGAAACGATCGACGGCACCAGCCTGGCGGGCAGTAATATTTCGATCGCCGAAGGCATCGCAGTGAACCAACCCGGCAAAACCACCCGCCGTGTAGTAAAAAAACTGGTGGACGAGATCGTCACCGTATCGGAACGCCAAATTGAGGCCGCGATCATCACCATCATGGAGATCGAAAAAGTCATTGTCGAAGGCGCGGGCGCGATCAGTTTTGGCGCGATTATGCAGCATCCTGAGGTATTCCGGGGGCAGAAGGTCGGCATGGTGCTATCCGGCGGTAATATCGATAGCCGCATGTTGGCAAACGCCATATTGCGCGGCATGGCCCGCGACGGCCGCTTGGCGCGACTGCGCATTACCATGATGGATCAACCCGGTGCCTTGGCACTTGTCACTGAAATCGTCGCCAAAATCGGCACCAACATCATAGAAATGCGCCACCAGCGCGAGTTTGGCGCGCTGTCTTTGAAGCAAACCGAGATGGAACTGGTGATCGAAGCCAAAGACCAAGCCCACGCACAAGCCCTAGTCCACGCGCTAGAGGCCGCCGACTTCAAAGTAGATTACGCGAAAACGGTTTAACGACGCCGCCGCAAGCTACAAGAGCACCGCCCAATTCCGGTGATCATCCCTAACAATCCGGGCCCTCGTCCCGGACACTCTGGCACGTCATTCCTGCGCAGGCCGGAACGACAGTGGAGCG
>WFTS01000101.1 GCA_015485385.1 Kordiimonadales bacterium
ACACTGTATCTGATGTGACGGTTCATCGGGGCGGCCCTGTTGAACCGGGACGCGGCTTTGTCCTGCATTCTGCTGATTATGTGCAAGACAGCACCCTAATCGTAAGTGAAAAACTGGCGCTAACAGCAACTGTCGATATTTTGACCGCAGTAGCAGAAGGGCGAGGTCCACTGCATGCACTGCTCGCACTTGGTTATGCCGGATGGGGCGAGGGCCAACTGGAACAGGAAATCCAAAATAATAGCTGGCTTACCGCTGAGGCGGATGACGAAATTATTTTCTACACCCAAGCAGAACAAAAATGGGCCCGTGCGATGGCGATGCTTGGGGTGAATGTTTCGATGCTATCGACCGATGCGGGCCACGCTTGACGCACGCGTCTACCAGACAAAGCCAAATTAAATCGCGCCCATAAAATCCGCAGCTTATTTCAAGGTAAAATCGGCGGCCCACTATAAGGGGTTTGAACCAAAGTAATTTAATTCAACGCGTTGGCATGCTGCCCTATAAATTGATCTAAATTCAAAGAAGGCACTTCTTTATATTTATGGTGCATACCCTTGTCATCAATCTCAATAACCTTTTTCAAATCCATCGCGCGCAGACTAATTTCAAAGTTTGTCAGCAAACCACTTACACGTGCAGAAAGTTGTTCCGTTGAAATTACGCGTGGGGATGGAATTGTTAAGATGCTCTCCACCTGTTGATCAAACTCACCCCATTTATCGACAAAGCCTTGATTTTGAAACTCAAACGGGCGTACCACGCCAACCAAAATAATGCCGCCCATCGCGCGTGGGTCTTGAAAAGGAAGCGACAAAACCTCTAGGTCATAGCGATTTTCAGCGTTGAGCTTAAAGGACCCCGTTCGCAACATACCGCTGCTTTGCACCAAGGACACTGCATATAATTCTTCCATCAATGAGGCTTGCTCAGTTGCGGAAAAAACATTGCAATATGTCTGTCCGGCCATGCCACGACCAATCGCTTCTTCTAATGAAGAACCAGCCAAACGGTATCGTAACGAACCGTCGGTAGACATTTCCAATATATACATCCATGGCAAGATCGGTGTTAATTGCCTTAGATCGAGCAAGCTTCGCTCGGGCACTTTTTCACCGCCCCCCAAGGACCACCAGTAACCAAGTAACTGGCAGACTTCCGGACTTAACAACGCACATTCCTCCCAAAAGGTGAGGCACACTATCACTAGTGTTTGCTTGCATCAATCCACCGAGACAAACACTAGTGAATATAACTAAAATAACAGTAATGAGGAAGTATTACTTAAAGATGAGCGTGTTAAAATCGGACCGAATCGAAGTTCCCACCGCCAACGATAGCAACAGAGGCTGCAGTAGATGACGCGAATACATCTGCGAGTTGCATAACATCATGCTTGGTAACTGAATCTACATTTGCGAGCATTTCAGACGTTGGAATAATTTTGTCAAAAACCAGCATCTGACGGCCCAGTTGCTCCATCCGTGATGTGGTTGCTTCAAGCGCCATCATCAAACTGGCTTTCAACTGTGCCACAGCGACGGTAAATTCCAAATTTTCAGGGCCTTTGGCCAAACTTTCCATCTCGGCTTTGATCACCGGGGAAAGATCGTCAACCAGCGAAGGGCCAGTCCCTGCGTAAATACCAAACAGGCCCGTATCATTGTGGCTCGAACAAAAACTATAGACCGAATAGGCTAAGCCGCGTTCTTCGCGTATCTTCTGGAACAGTCTTGAAGACATACCCCCGCCAAGGATCGTTGAGTAAACTTGAAGCGCATAATATTCATCATCGTGATAGCTATAAGCTGGCCAAGCCGCTGCAACATGCACTTGCTCTAAATCGCGTTTTTCAGTTTTACGCCCACCCTGATAAAGCGCCCCAGACGACACCTGCTTAAGACCCGATGGCAAATTACCAAGCTTTGCCTCCACCGAGGCCACCAATTTCTCGTGGTTCAAGTTTCCAACAGCGGAAACAACCATATTCGAGCCCGTGTAATTTTGCCTTAGATAGCCAAGAAGGTCATCCTGCGAAAACTCTCGAATAGTTGCAGCATCCCCCAAAATCGGCCGGGCAATAGGCTGCTCTCCGTAGGCCTTGGCTTGAAGATGATCAAAGACCACATCATCAGGCGTATCCAGTGCCTGACCAATTTCTTGAAGGATCACATCCTTTTCACGCTCTATTTCTTTAGGGTCACACACGCTGTTGACAACAATATCCGCAAGAACGTCCACCGCAAGATCAAGGTCATCTTTTAAAACCCGTGCATAATAGGTGGTGTTATCGCGCGTTGTATAAGCATTGATTTGCCCCCCAACAGATTCGATATCCAACACAATATCTTTAGCGCTGCGTCTATGGGTGCCTTTGAAAAGCATATGCTCTAGAAAATGCGAAACGCCGTTCAGGCGTTTATCTTCATGACGCGCACCAACGTCAGCCCAAATACCAACAGAAACGGTCTCAAGCGCGGGGCGGTTTTCACTCACAATCCGCAGGCCGTTAGAAAGTCTACTGATTTTAAGCGTCAAGCTACTGCTCCGCGCCGCACGCGGTCTTGCAGACTTTGAATGTCATTTGGCAATATTTCGAACCTTTCTTCTCGGTCAAATAAATCCGCCATATGCGCTGGTAAGTTTGGCGTCAAACCACAGGCGTCCTCAACCGCAGCCCCAAACTTCACAGGGTGTGCTGTTGCAAGCGTTATAGCAGGCGTAGAGCCCTTGCCAAGCTTGCGGCGCGCCACCTCAAGCCCAATCGCTGTGTGCGGGTCTGCCACATAGCCTGTAGCGTCGTAATATTCCCGCATTGCCTTAGATGTCGCAGCATTGTCCACACGGTCAGCCACAAAAGAGGCCCGTAGTTTTGCCAGATGATCTGCCCGCAAATCAAAGCCAGCATTTTCTTGGAATTGGCCCATATAGTCCCGGACATGCGCGCCTTCCCGTCCAGCCAAATCAAACAAAAGGCGTTCAAAATTACTGGAAACCTGTATGTCCATACTGGGTGACAAGGTCGCCACGGCCTCAGCCGTTGCATAGCGGCCAGTCTCCAGAGTGCGGGCTAAAATATCATTGCTATTGGTGGCAATCGCTAAAGTTTCAATCGGCAAGCCCATGCCTTTGGCAAGATAGCCTGCGAAAATATCCCCAAAATTCCCGGTTGGCACTGAATAGGATACTGTACGGTCAGGGGCACCCAGTGAGACAGCTGATGTGAAATAATAAACAATCTGCGCCATCACCCGCGCCCAATTGATAGAATTTACCGCTGTTAAGCCCATTTCGTCGCGGAACGCTAAATCGTTAAAGCATGATTTCACCAGCGCCTGACAGTCATCAAATGTTCCCTCAACGGCGATATTGACAACGTTTGCATCCAACACTGTTGTCATTTGACGGCGCTGCACGTCAGACACCAGCCCCTTGGGGTGAAGCATGAAAATATTCACATGGTCACGGCCTCGACAGCCCTCAATCGCAGCCGAGCCTGTGTCCCCTGATGTCGCGCCAACAATCGTAAGCCTTTGCCCACGCTTGGCTGTAAAATGATCGAAGAATCGACCAAGCAATTGCAGTGCAAAATCCTTAAACGCCAGCGTTGGTCCGTGAAACAGCTCTAGAAGCCAATCGTTTGTACCAAGCTGCACCAAGGGAGCTGTCGCAGGGTGCCGAAAAGCGGTGCCGTAGGTTTTATCCAGCATCGCTTTCAAATCAACATCGCTAACACTGCCCGCAACAAAAGGCTGCATTACCTGAAAAGCCACATCCGCATAAGATTTGCCGCGCATTGACCGTATGTCATCCCCGCTGAACTGCGGCAGACTTTCCGGCACATATAATCCGCCGTCCCGCGCCAAACCCGTAAGGGTCACGCCTTCAAAATCTAGGGCCTCTGCTTGGCCGCGTGTTGAAATATATTTCACGGTTCACCTATATAACTTGCTAGATTAAAGCGCGTCAGTCTTAAAAGCCACCACCGTCTAATGCAAGCATCAAGTTGGCTACGGCGTTGCTTTTCTGCCATTTTTAAAGCCGAAAGCGACATAAACCCCAATAAGGGCCAGACCAAGACCAAACCATGTTAGCGCATATTGGAAATGATTGTTGGGAATAGAGACCTGAACCTGCCCTAGTTGCGGTAAGGATTGGGCATCCGAAGCCCCGTCAAGAAACACCCTGAAGGGATAATAGTCTTTACTCCCAAGGCCAAAGTGCGCGGCCAAAGCGGCCACATCGGCTGTAAACCAAGTCCCCTTTGAGGGATCATTGTCCGGTGTCATCATCCCCGGATAGGCACTTTGACGCAAAATCCCCTGATAGTGCTGCTTGCCCTTGGGCAAAGCTATGTCGCCCGCATAATCAATTGGTACCCAGCCAAAATTAACAATAACCGCGGCCCCATGAGGGCGTTTGACGGGGGCATAAAGGAAATAGCCCGGCTGCCCCTCTAGATTAAGCCCAAAGACACGCACCGGCACTATAGCGGCGCCAACTGTACCAGTAAACTTTACCCTATGATAATCCAGCGCGAGCGGTGCATCCACATGCAGAGGTAAAGCCATAGGCGCAGCCCCAAGGCCAGCTTCAATGCGCGCTAACAACTCGGTTTTTGGAGCAACCTTCATATATTGCCAAACACCAAGTGACGCTAAAATCAACAGTGAAACGGCAACACTTAGTGTCAAACCTAGGCCAGGAGCAAAGCGGTTAATCTTCATTTCTAATGTCTGTTTTCTCTTTTGTGTCTGCATCATCAACTACCCGTACAGCTTGTCCGGCATCATGATAATATTGAAGCGCAATAAAAAGCGCCTTAAAAATGCGCAGCATCCAAATAGAGCCGCCAATAACAAAACTGATTAATATCAGCAACAAAGCCCACTGCGGCAGCCCCAAGCTAAAGAGGAAAACCCCCACCAAAACACTGATCACCCCTAGAACAAGGATAACAAAAACCTGTGCGCCGTCCCCGGTATCGGCGGCTGAAAAATCATAATCACAGTGTTCACAGTGTTCTTTTACATCCAGCAGGCCGTCATAAATTGGCGCTTCCCCACAGCGAGGGCACAAGCAGAATAAACCAGCCTTATACGGAGAAACCGACCGGAGTTGCCCCTGATCGGTTTCTGAAATCTTGTTTGTTTTATCCTTAGTCACAGCTTATTAGCCGCCCCACACATAAACGCATATGAAAAGGAACAACCATACCACATCGACAAAATGCCAATACCAAGCTGCGGCTTCAAAGCCAAAGTGATGGTCTGGCTTAAACTGGCCTTTATAGGCTCGCACCAAGCAAACAATCAAAAAGATGGTACCCACAAGAACGTGGAAGCCGTGAAATCCAGTCGCCATATAGAAGGTGGAACTATAAATTCCGTCAGCAAAGCCAAAGGCTGCATGGCTATATTCGTACGCCTGCACCATCGTGAAGGTCATGCCCAAAATCACTGTAAGCCACAGGCCTTTTTTCAGGCCGTCGCGGTTCCCTTCCAAAAGTGCATGGTGCGCCCATGTAACCGTTGTACCGGACAAAAGAAGGATCAATGTGTTGATGAACGGCAAGTGCCATGGATCAAAGGTTTCAATGCCTGCAGGCGGCCAAACGGCCACTTGGCTCATAGCCTCAATCGCCCCAGCGCCCTCAACGATTACCTTGGGATAAAGCGCCGCATTAAAAAAGGCCCAGAACCAAGCCGCAAAAAACATCACCTCGGACGCGATAAACAAGATCATGCCATAACGAAGGCCAATTTGAACCACAGGTGTATGGTCCCCACTTTCACCTTCTTTTATCACATCGCTCCACCACTCAAAAGCGGTGTAGACCAAGCCAATCAGACCCGCCCAGAACAAATAGGTCCCAAATCCAGTCATACCAAGCAAATCGGCATCCGGTTTCATACTAAAGACAGCGCCGATGAAAATCATCAGGATCGACAAGGATCCTATCGCCGGCCATGGGCTTGGGTTCACCAGATGGTAGTCGTGTTGCACGTCACCAGCCATTAATCTTCTCCTGACAGTTTGCCGCCTCATGTGCGGCAATCATATTACCCTAGTTAATACTCAACGACCTGCAAGCACTTCCGCTGTTTCTTCATCATCTAGGATGAAGAAGGTATAGGAAAGCGTCACTTCCGTCACTTCTCTTAAATTTATATCCTGATCAATTTCAGGATCAATATAATATAGCACCGGCATATCAACGCGCTCACCGGGTTTTAAAATCTGCTCGGTAAAGCAGAAACAGTCGATTTTGTTAAAATAACCACCCGCTTTATGGGGGGCTACATTATATGTCGCACGGCCAACAATGGTATGGTCCGTTGGGTTGTAGGCCTCAAAATAGGCCATCGTCTGTTCGCCGATTTTCATCGTTTGCGAAATTTGCTTGGGTTTAAATTCCCACGGCATATCCCTGTGGACATTGGCGACAAAGCGTACGGTCATGGGACGGTCGATCACACGGGTGTCAATCAGTTCAGCGCGCTGTGTGGTGCCGCCATAGCCCGTGATTTGACAGAATATCTGATACAGAGGCACCGCAGCATAGGCCATGCCCACCATACCAAGCACAACGCCGCCCACAATTATCGCAACCTTGCGATTCTTTGATAAAACCAAGCTCACGGCGCCAAGCCTTTCACGCGGTAATAGCTCACCACACCAAGCACCACCATAAAGACCAAAAGTGAAAGCCCAACAACGCGGTTACGCTTTTTCATTTTGGTGTGCATTTCAGATTTATCGCTCATGCAAGCCATCCTGATACCGCACGTTCGCCCGCTAAAACAGCAAACACTGCGAATAAATAAAAGATCGAAAAGAAAAATAATTTACGGTCAGATTCAGGTTTCTTCCGCACTATATTCGCTGCCAGATACAAGAATACGGCACTAAGCAAGGCTGTGACACTTCCATATACCGGACCTGCAAATCCCATAAAATAAGGGGCAAGCGCGCACGGCACCATCAGCAGGCTATAAAGCATAATCTGACGGCGGGTTTCATCCTCACCGGCTACAATCGGCAGCATCGGCACACCAACTTTTTCATAATCTTTATAAATAAACAGCGACAGCGCCCAAAAATGCGCGGGCGTCCATAAGAAAATAATTCCAAACAAAATGATGCTTTCAACCGTCACACTGTCTGTCACGGCTGCCCAGCCAATCATCGGCGGAAAAGCGCCAGCCGCGCCGCCTATCACAATGTTCTGTGGTGTGCGGCGCTTTAGCCACATGCTGTAAACCACCACATAAAAGAAGATCGTCAGCGCCAAAAGAGCAGCAGAGGTTATATTTACCGTCAGCCCCAAGAGCACAACAGAGGCAACCGAAAGCGTAAGGCCAAAACCTAGCGCATCGCCTTTGGACACTTTACCCGCAGGAATTGGCCGCTTGGCCGTACGGTTCATAAC
>WFTS01000102.1 GCA_015485385.1 Kordiimonadales bacterium
AATAGGAGGTTTTGATGCACAGCTTCTATAAACAGATAAAACTCGGAACTACAGCCCTGCTTGTTGGTGCTGCCCTTACGGTAGCACCCAGCAGCGGCCTGCAAGCAGCCGACCTGCAAAAACAGTTGGTTGTCACAGAGCCGGTCGTACGTTTGTCTGATCTATTTACCGACACCGGTGTTGCCGGTGAAGATATCATTATGGAAGCCCCTGCCCCAGGCAAAAAACGTGCTATTTCCAACTATGAGCTAGTGCGTCTTGCGAATAAATATGCCCTAGAGTGGGACCGTCCTGCTTTCTTGAAGCGTGTTTATATTCAACGTGAAGGCACCCCTTTCAATTTAAATGAGCTCTCAGGTGCAATTTTAGATCTTGCGCGCCAAGAAAATCTTGAAGGCGATGTTGAAATCAAGGTCTTTGGACGCAAAAAGGGCCTTTTCCTACCGTCAGACCAAACAATTGAAGACATTGTGTTCAAGGAGTTTGAACTTAGCCCACAGCGCGATCGCTTTTCTGCTCTGTTGGAAATACCAACCGGCACAAGTGAAGTGTTCGAACAGCGTATCTCAGGCAACATTGAGGAAGTACGGCTTATGCCGATGTTCAACCGTGTTATTGCCCCGGGTGAAGTTATCACGGCTGCGGATCTGGAATGGAAGAAATTCCCTGTGCGCCGGCTTATACGCGGTGCTGTTGTTTCCTCGTCGCAACTTATTGGAAAAACGGTGAAACGCCCCTCTCCTGCAGGAAAAATACTGCGAGAGGCTGATGTCAGCATGCCTGTCATGGTGAGCAAAGGCAGTATCGCTTTTATTACCTATAAAAGCGGTAGGCTAACCCTGACAATGCAAGGCCGCGCACTAGAAGACGGCGGATCGGGGGACACTATTCGCCTGATGAACCAAAAATCCAAAAAAACCGTTTACGCAAAAGTGGTTGGGGAAAACCAAGTTGAAATAACGGCCACTGGCCCCATGAAGCTGGCAAGCCGTTAAAGCAACACTAAACACTATTAAACGATTAATATTATTCACTGGCAGTAATTTAAGGAGACCAACAATGTACAACATAGTCCTAAAAAGATCGGCACTTTGTTTGCTCGTGCTCTCTCTTGCTGCTTGCGGCGCTGCACAGCGCATCGGTGAGATTGGGAAAGCCCCAGAACTAACGCCGATTAAAGACATCAAGGCCCCTGCCACGCAGCGCTCTATCAGCCTACCTATGCCAACTAATGAGCCTAACCGTTACCGGCCAAACTCGCTGTGGCGCACCGGGGCCCGTGCCTTTTTCAAGGACCAGCGCGCAGCCAAAGTAGGCGATATTTTAACTGTGAATATAGATATTACAGACAGCGCCCAAATTGGAAACTCAACGGCTCGGTCCCGTACCACTGCCGAAGATGCGGGGCTAACAAACCTTCTTGGTCTTGAGGCCGCAATTAAATACGGTCTATTTGGTGCCGCAGCCGTTGCAGACACAGCAACACCACCAACAAACGGTAAAGCGGCAGCAGCAGCAGCTTTTGACCCTGCCGCGCTTGTAACAGCCGACGCCACATCAGCCTATACTGGCAATGGATCCGTTAACCGCAGTGAAGCTATAAAAATGACGGTAGCAGCCATTGTTACAGACGTTCTGCCAAATGGTAACATGGTTATTCAGGCGCGCCAGGAAGTGCGTGTAAACTTTGAGAAACGTGAAATGCTACTCGCTGGCATCATTCGCCCGGAAGACATTTCCTCATCCAACGAAATTGCCCACACAAAGATTGCCGAAGCGCGTATTTCATACGGCGGCAAGGGCCAACTCTCTGATGTTCAACAGCCTCGTTATGGGACCCAGCTGTATGACATTGTTTTCCCGTTTTAACAACAAAGGAGGCGCTAACGCGAAACTAGGAACACTTACCGAAAATAAAGCCAACTTTATTCTGCACACATAAAAAATAAGTGCAGTGGCCGGTACCCTGATTGGATACCGGCCTCTTTTTTTTGCCAAGTTTAGAGACTTTATGCTTGAAAGCACTATAGCAACAAAAAAAGGGACCCTAAGGTCCCGTTCTTTCATGTCTTACCCGTTCTTCCAACTCCTATATAGGCAATTAGAGGCGATCAATCGTCGCGGTGTACCTTTTCCGCGCGTTCGTGCGCTTCCTGTGCCTCTAGGGTCATCGTAGCGATAGGCCGTGCATCAAGGCGGCGCAAGCTGATCGGTTCCCCGGTGACATCACAATAGCCAAACTCGCCTTCTTCTAAACGTTTTAACGCTGCATCAATTTTAGAGACAAGTTTACGCTGACGATCCCGTGTGCGTAATTCAACAGACCAATCCGTTTCTGAAGACGCCCGGTCCGCCACATCCGGTTCGCGCAAATTATCTTGCTGCAAATTCTGAAGCGTTTCAGCGGACTCGCGCAATATTTCATCACGCCAACCCACAAGTTTGAGGCGGAAATATTCCTGCTGGCGTTCATTCATAAATTCTTCGTCTGGCGAAGGCAAATATCCTTCTGGCAGCTCTACAACTGTTTTGGTTTCAGACATTACCACTCCCTACAATGGTGAAACAGAGGCCACAAAAACACAAAAGTCCCTGTAGGCTCGGGCGTTATATAGAGATTTCATTCGCCATAGACAAGCCGAATTAGACCAAATTAGACCCAGTCATATTTAATTACAGAAGGGATAATCGTAAGTGTTTGATTTTAAACGCCAAGTTTTGCTAGCTCGACTTCAGCGCGCAATTCAATTTCTTGAAGAATTGCATTCAACTTTTTGTCATCGGTGTTGGTTTTTTGATTTCTAGCCATATCCGCGAGATTTCGTAAATTAGGTGTCGAAATAGCACCAAGCAAAATTCCCTTGCGAACTTCCTCTAGCATATCCAGCATTTCGTCCGCGCGCATAAGGCCTTTAGAGCGACCATCCGTACTATCCGGAACTTCCTGAAGCGCCCACAGTGCATCCACCGAAGCAATGGGCGCAGAGCCACTAACACCAACTGCTGCATCAATTTTGCCCTCAGCAGAAACTTGTTTACTGAAAGCAGCACCAGTTGCACCGCGTTTTGACGCAGTTTTTTTAAGAGATTTTGATTGAATTTGGCCAGGCCCTGAAATTTTCATAAGACAAACTTATTCGTTCCTTGCCGTCAGAGCAAGCATTGCTAGGCAAAGTCGGCAACAATTTCCAGTTGACGCTAATATTCTTTAAAATATTAAGCTAATTCAATCGGTTACGCACAAATGATTATTGGCATAAAATTGGCATAAGTAAGTATGAATTTCATGACGCAGGCAAGTTTCGCCGAGCAGGAACCGGATGTAAAATTATGTTGAATGCCAAACGATTCTTCACAGTATTTGTAGGATTTGCCATTGCAACGGCGCTTCTAGGCCCTTCTGCCTTTGCCACATCGTCACGAATTAAAGATATTGTTTCCATTGAAGGCGTACGCGAAAACCAATTGATTGGCTACGGCCTTGTCGTTGGCCTGAATGGAACGGGTGATACACTGCGCAACACGCCCTACACTCAGCAAAGTTTGACCGCGATGTTAGAGCGCCTTGGCATTAACGCCAAAGAAGCCACAATGCGGCCTGAAAATGTTGCCGCAGTGATGGTTACAGCGACTTTGCCAGCCTTTTCCCGCATTGGAACACGCGTTGACGTTGCTGTTAGCTCTGTGGGCGACGCAGAAGACCTACTAGGCGGCACATTGCTTGTAACCCCATTAATGGCAGCTGACGGCGAGGTATATGCAGTTGCACAGGGCTCTGTCGCTACAGCAGGGTTTGCCGCCGCCGGCGAAGGAGCCTCGGTCGTTAAGGGTGTCCCTACAAACGGCCGCATTGCCAATGGCGGCATTGTCGAACGCGAGATCGCTTTTGAGCTGTCAGACCTAAATTCCGTGCGGCTATCGTTGCAAAACCCGGACCTAACAACCGCACGCCGAATTGCAGAGGTTATAAATAAAGACCAGAAAATCAATATTGCGCGCTCCACAGACCCGTCCACTGTGTTGATCAGCCGCCCTGTTGGGTATCGCCGTGCAATTGTGGATCTGCTGACAGACATTGAAAATCTGACCGTTGTGCCGGATCAAAAAGCCCGTGTTGTAATCGACGAACGCACTGGTGTTATCGTCATGGGAACAAATGTACGCATTAACAGCGTTGCTGTTTCACTTGCCAGCTTGATTATCAGCATCGAAGAAGACCCACAAGTTTCGCAGCCCGGTGCATTTGCCCCGCAAGGCGCTGAGACTCAACAGGTTGCCCGTACAGGCGTTGATGTGCAGGAAGAAACCTCTCCTCTGGCTATTTTACCAGCAACTGTCACTCTTCAAGAGCTCGTTGACGGCCTTATCGCCCTTGAGATTGAAGGCCGTGACATGATCACGATCTTGCAGGCACTCAAGGCGGCAGGTGCAATCCAAGCCGAACTACAGGTGATGTAATGGAAACCCAGCTTTTCAACACAGCACAGACCAATGTTTTTGCAGCTCAGTCTGAAGCAAGTAAAGACCGCTTAAACCAGCTCGCGACATCAAAATCTGATGACAGAACTGCGATGCGCAAAACCGCCGAGGATTTTGAAGCCGTTTTTCTCTCACAAATGCTAAGGCCAATGTTCGAAACCCTGCCAACAGACACTATGATGGGGGGCGGACAAGCGGAATCGGTATATCGAGGCCTTATGGTTGAAGAAATGGGTAAATCCATTGCTAAAAGTGGCGGTGTTGGCATAGCAGACAGTGTTTTTCGTGAACTCTTGAAACTACAGGAGGGTTAATTGCCGCTCGATAGCATTCCGACCCCTCCAAAAGCTGCAGACCCTAAAGAAACACCTCCAATAACAGGGCACGGTGCCAAACTGGCGCATCTTACCATCGCGCTTACTGAATTAATCAAAGAAGAGACACAGCTTCTTGCAAAGCGCTTAACCAAAGATGCACAGAGTTTGCACGGTAAAAAAAATCGCCTGATGGCCGAATACCGCGAAACCCTGAATATACTGCAAGTGAACGACAAATTACTTGGCCCCAAGGATGGACCTGCTCGTAAATATATTCGTAAATTGACAGACGAATTTCGTGAGATTTTACGAGATCATGCTCGAATTGTTTTGCGGTTAAAGTCCGTTGCTGAAGGTATCATAAAAAGCGTAGGCGAAGAGGTGATAAAAAAAGATCGCCCAGTTGTAGGCTATGCTAAAAATGCAAACTACCAAATGCCAGCCTATACACGCCCAACGTCTTTACAGCTAAACCAGGTTATTTAGTGGTGGTCTCTGATCCTGCTGCAAATGTGCTTTTGAAATCCGCAAGCCTGCAGTTACAGCGTGCAAATCATCTATTCTCAGGCAGAAATTTGGTGATGGGAAAGTTTGGTGATGAACTTTTGAAACAGTTCACACAAAGTACAACACCACATGCTCAATCCATCACAGCCCAAAGCGCTGCGCGGCCTCTTACTTTCATTCCTGCTGTCGGGGATCAAGCGCTTGCAGGAAACTCTAAAACTACAACTTCAAAACGAAATAGTAAAAAGCGGCGCCAAGGGGAAACAAATGGCCTGTCGTTGCCTGGAAGCACGGGCAAGCGCTAAACGTGACGCCCCTTATTCCTAACGACTAAGCATTCGTTATAAACGCCCACCTCGGCAGATGTTGCACAATCATTCCAAATATTTCCGCGCAGACAGAAATATTTTTCTTATCGAATTTCAACAATATGCCCGCAACGCTAAAATATCTATATATTACATATAGTTATTAGATTTCCCAAACTGGCACACCTGTTGCATTATTAGGGGTAAGCCGAAAAATCGGCCCAGTAGAAACGTCATATAGAGGAGAGGTTAAATGGCCTTTTCAATTAATGTAAACGCTAGTGCACTTAGTGCTCTGCGTAACTTGAATGCCACAAGTACAGATCTGGAAGCAACCCAGACCCGTATTAATACTGGCCTAAAAATTTCGTCGGCAAAAGACAATGCTGCCGTCTTTTCAATCGCGCAAAAGTTGCGCGGCGACCTTCGCGGCCTGAACGCCGTGCAGCAGTCTCTTGACCGTGGTATTTCCACCGTTGATGTGGCGCTCGCAGCCGCAACTTCTATCTCTGATCTATTGATCGAGATGAAAGAAAAAGCCGTTGCAGCAGCTGATCAAGGCCTCGACACCACAAGCCGGACAGCCCTATCACAAGATTTTGCAGCCCTGCGCGACCAAATTACATCCATCGTTGAGAATGCTGAATTTAACGGCACAAACCTTATTGATGGCGGTACGGATGCGATTGTTGCTATTACCAATGCTGATGCAACCCAAACATTGACCGTTGCACACCAGCAAATAACGCTGTCCAGTAGCAATATTCCAATTACATCAAGTCAAACGATTTCAACGCAGACCAGTGCGTCTGCGGCTGTTACCGACATCGCCGATGCGATCGATAACATGAACTCTGTCTTGACCAAATTTGGGTCTGGCTCAACATCACTTGACCAATCTAAAAACTTCACCGGCAAATTGGCCGATGTGATTGAAGTGGGGATTGGGAACCTTGTTGATGCCGACTTGGCGAAAGAAAGCGCGAATTTACAGGCCTTACAGGTCAAGCAACAGCTTGGCATTCAGGCTCTGTCGATTGCGAACCAGTCGCCGCAGTCTATCCTCTCGCTCTTCCAGTAGAGGCCCTGATGCGTGACGTATCTACTATATTTGCTACCGGGCGCCGTACGGCGACCCGGGGCATATATATTGATGCTCCAGCGCCAGATCTAGCTTTTGTTGCCTAGATTCCCCACCTTCGCCTTAATCCCTGCCGTCAACACCGTTAAGCGAGCTATCTTCGCCGCTATTCCGAGACGCCTTAGTCGTTACGCCGAGCCACGTTAGCTGCTAGGCTGCGACACAAATCCTTGTTCACTTAAGTCGTCATGATAAACGGCGCTTACTCCAGCACCGTCTTGAGAGCCGCCACAACCTTTGACACATCTCTGTGCGTCATAGAGGGAAAAATAGGCACACTCAGCACCCTTTGGTAATAAGTCTGCGCCCCCGGCAAAAATTGCTCCCCATATAAATTCCGGTAATAGGGCTGTTCAGAAACCGGTATATAATGCACCTGTGTTCCCACGCCTTCAGACAAAAGCTCTCGCATCACCTGCGCGCGATCTTTACCACAAGCATCAAAATCGATCAAAACGGGGTATAGATGCCAAGCACTTTCAGCCGTTTTTGTTCTTAAAATGGGTTTCACTTTATTATTCAGCCCAGCCAGAGCGCTATCATACCAAGCTGCTATTTCCCGGCGGCGGCTGATAAATCTGTCTAATTTCGATAATTGGCTTAACCCAAGCGCGCACTGCATATCAGTCGCACGGTAATTATAGGCCAGTTCATGCATTTCATAAAACCAGGGGTTTGGTGTACCGTCCGAGGCAAATGCTTTATCTTTAAGCTGCCAATCAGAAGCATCGCGCTTCATATCGTGGCCCCGCAGTAAGCGCATACGCTTTGCTTGTTCTGCATCATTGGTTGTTACAACACCGCCCTCGCCCATAGCGATAGACTTCACCGGATGAAGTGAGAAACAGCCAAATTCTTCATATTGGCCGTCGCCGGGCCTGCCGCCTTCTGTATAATTTGCCCCCAGAGCATGGCAGCAATCCGTAATAAGCTTACTGTCATGGCGGGATGTCATGTCCCGAAGCGCCTTGATATCAGCACACTGACCATTCAGATGCACCGGTAAAACAGCTTTAACTGGCCCATGCGCTTTCTCATACGCGGCTTCTAGGGTTTTCGGTGTTAACAGACCTGTGTCCGGGTCAACATCAGCAAACACAACATCCGCACCTGTCATTCGCACAGCGTTCGCTGTTGAAAGGAATGTCACGCTTGGCACAATCGCCAAATCCCCCTCGCCCAAACCAGATGCCAAGGCAGCAAGATGCAGCGCCGCAGTACCATTAGAGCAAACGACAGCTTCTTTCGCGCCTATTTTTGCAGCAAAAGCTTTCTCAAATTCACCGGCTTTGGGGCCAGATGTCAAAAGGCCGTGGCGCAACACTTCAACCACGGCATTAATATCATCTTCTTCTATCTGATGACGACCATACGGCAGTACAGACATTGGTTATTTGCTTTCATCAGGTATTGTCGCCAATACAGCGCGCAGATCATCCACTGTCATCCAGCTATCATTGGTATCACTTACATATTCGAAGCCTTCGTCCACTAGGGAAAACCCTTCAAACCGCTTTTGATCACGAGGGCTATAAGACCACTCAGGCTCAATGAGGTAGCGGTCACCCAGATCATAAGTGGTATGCGCATTATGTTCAGTGATCATAATTTCATGTAGCTTTTCACCAGGCCGAACACCAATAAAATTGATCCCAAGCGTGGGAGCCAGCGCAACGGCCAAGTCTGTGATCCGCATGGACGGTATTTTAGGAATAAATATCTCACCGCCCTGTAGGTTGGGTAAGCAACTAAGGGTAAATTCTACCGCCTGATCAAGCGTAATCCAAAAGCGTGTCATCCGATCATCGGTAATTGGTATTTCGGTTGCGCCGTCCTTAATAAGCTGCCGGAAATAAGGGATCACACTCCCGCGTGAGCCAAGGACATTGCCGTAGCGAACGACTGAAAAAACAGTGGACGTGCCAGCACCAAGAGCATTCGCTGCCACAAAGATTTTATCTGACGCCAATTTGCTGGCCCCGTATAAATTGATCGGGTTAACCGCCTTGTCGGTAGACAAAGCAAGCACTTGCTTGACCCCGCTTCGAATAGCGGCCTGTACTATATTTTCAGCGCCAACAACATTGGTTCGAATACATTCAAATGGGTTATATTC
>WFTS01000103.1 GCA_015485385.1 Kordiimonadales bacterium
TCACTATAGTGGATAAAAATAGGTATTGAACAATATATTGGATATGATATTCACTATATGAAACTAAAGTATCAAAACCCATGCAACAGGGGGAAATGCCGTGAACAGCCGCTATAAAAAATTTCTACAAGATGAAATAGAGGCCACCCATCAAGCTGGACTTTATAAAACTGAACGCATTATAACCACTCCGCAATCGGCCACTGTGAATGTGGCTGGCGGCGAAGAAGGCGGCTACATAAATTTCTGTGCAAATAATTACCTTGGGCTCTCAAACGACCAGTCACTGGTCGATACAGCCAAGGCGGCACTTGATAAATATGGTTACGGAATGTCGTCAGTGCGCTTTATTTGCGGCACGCAAGACATCCACAAGCAGCTTGAATTTAAGCTCGCAGCCTTTCTCAAAACTGAAGATGTTATTCTGTACCCAAGTTGTTTTGATGCCAACGCTGGGCTATTTGAAACCTTATTGGGCCCTGAGGATGCGATCATCTCTGATGCACTGAACCATGCCAGCATCATAGACGGCGTAAGGCTTTGTAAAGCCAAGCGTTTTCGCTATGCCAACAATGATATGGACGCCCTTGAAAAATGCCTTCAGGAGGCTCAAAGCGCCCGTTTTCGCTTAATTGCCACTGACGGTGTTTTCTCAATGGACGGTATCTTGGCAAACTTACCCGCCATCTGCGATCTGGCTGAAAAATATGATGCCATGGTGATGGTCGATGATAGCCACGCGGTTGGTTTCACTGGCCCAACGGGCGCTGGAACGCCTGAATATTGGGGCGTTCAGGACCGTGTTGATATTATCACCGGCACGCTTGGCAAGGCGCTAGGCGGAGCATCTGGCGGATTTACAGCGGCATCGAAGGAAGTGGTGGAATGGTTACGGCAACGCTCACGTCCATACTTGTTTTCCAATACACTCGCTCCGGTAATTGCTGCCACAAGCTGCAAAGTCTTAGATATGCTGGCCGCTGACCTATCGCCGCTACGCCGGGTCCAAGAAAACAGCGCCTATTTCCGCGAAAAAATGACAGCCCTTGGCTTTACTCTCGCGGGTGCTGGCCATGCGATTATCCCTGTCATGCTGGGTGATGCACAAAAGGCCGCTGATATGGCAGATGCTCTTTTGGGGGAAGGCATTTTTGTCATCGGTTTTTCTTTCCCGGTGGTCCCAAGAGGCGAGGCCCGTATTCGCACGCAAATGTCTGCTGCTCACACTCGCGAACAGCTAGACCATGCCATCGGCGCTTTTGCTCGCATTGGTCGCCAACTTGGCATCATAGATTAAAACGACATTAAACCAGATTTGGCCCCATTAAACTAGATTAGGACCCGGCATGAAAGCCTTGGTGAAAGCAAAAGCCCAAGAAGGCATCTGGATACAAGATGTGCCCCTGCCCGACGTTGGGCATAATGATGTGCTTGTTAAGGTCAAGAAAACCGCGATTTGCGGCACAGATATTCACATATATAACTGGGACAAATGGGCGCAAGATACCATCCCGGTGCCTATGCATGTCGGCCATGAATTTGTCGGCGAAATTGTTGAAATAGGCACAGAAGTCCGAGGCCTATCTCTTGGACAACGCGTTTCAGCCGAAGGGCATATTACCTGCGGACACTGCCGCAATTGCCGTGCAGGACAACGTCATTTGTGTCGCAACACTGAAGGCATAGGCGTCAACCGCCCCGGTGCATTTGCAGAATATATCGCAGTTCCCGCAAGTAATATTTGCCCGATCCCTGACGGTGTAAGCGACGATTTGGCATCCATTCTGGACCCTCTTGGCAACGCAGCCCACACCGCACTATCGTTTGATCTTGTTGGCGAGGATGTTTTGATCACTGGCGCTGGCCCCATCGGCATAATGGCTGTGGCCATTGCTCGCCATGCCGGCGCCCGCCATGTGGTTATCACCGATGTCAATGATTTTAGGCTTGATCTTGCCGTTCAAATGGGGGCAACCAGTACCGTAAATGTTAGTAAACAGTCCCTTCGTGACGTCATGAGCGACCTTCATATGACCGAGGGGTTTGACGTCGGGCTTGAGATGTCAGGCGTTCCGGCTGCCTTCAATGACATGCTTGAAACCATCAACCACGGAGGCAAGGTTGCCCTTCTTGGATTACTGCCTGAAAACACTGGGATCAATTGGAACCATGTGATTTTCAAAGGCTTGGAAATGCGCGGAATTTATGGGCGCCGCATGTTTGAAACTTGGTATAAAACTATCGCCATGATCGAAAGCGGCCTAGTGCTTGACCCCGTGATCACGCATCATTTCCCTATCGAGAATTTCCAACAAGGCTTTGACATTATGCGTGCCGGAAAATCAGGAAAGGTTATCCTCAATTGGGCCTAATTTGATGTTTCCCCAACCGCGTTTTGTTTGGTTGACGATCAGACGCCGCGCAGGATTCGCCCTAAAAACATACAGGGTACAGGCTTACCCAGTGTGACCCGATTGAGTGCCCCGACTGATTAAGCCTAGCATTTGATCAGACAGAGTGAGCCTACTAAGTGACCCAAGCAACTGATCAGACAGGGTGATCAAACGGGGAATTTCAGTTTGGCGCCGCTATATTATTTAGCCTGATCACTAGACCTTCTTTAGTATGGACAAAATAAAAACCCGCCTCAACAGAAGCGGGTTTTTTATATCTTCTCAGAATAATAAGCCTAACGTTAGTGACCGTACTCTGAGGTTTACCTCTGCGGCCAAAGCTTATCCGTTATTGCCAAGACGAGTAATTTTCTGGCCAAGCATTTCAGCATCATCTAACAATTTATAGCTAGAGATAAGCATATCCATGCCCGCTTCCATTTGTGCTTCAGCAGCAAGATCAGCCTCCGCGCCTGCACCAGCAGCCGGAGCAACATCCGCCAACAGATCAACCGAAACTTCGTCGATCAAGCCAGCAAATTGGGCTTGCGCTTTTTCAAAAATCACGCCTGCTTTAAAAGCACCAACTTTTAGATCATCGCTATTTGAAGCGCTATTTTCAGCCTTCATCATTTTAGCATAACAGCCGCGCGCCTGATCTGAAGCAGAGATAACCTGCTTGAATTCGGTTGCTACGGCAACGACCCTTTGGTCAGCTGACATATTTTTTGACGCATCTATAGATTTCATGCCGCCTGCATAATCAGAAACAAGTGCATAACATTGATTGCCAAACGCCGTCGCAGGATCAAAATCCTCGGAAGCCGCAGCCAATCCGCTAAGCAAAACAACACTGGCACTTATACCGGCAACCCGGTTTATAAAGGTTTTCACAACACACCCCTCGTTAAAAATAAAACCCTACCTCGCAGATAATGGTGCATGAAGCGCGCTGGAAAATCAAATTTAGTTTAAATTTTCTGAAAACAGTCCTATTTTGGCACAGATACACGTGTGAATTCTGCACTTTTACGGCACTTATGACCATCACCGGTTGATATTTCTGCCCGATTTACCGCTTTTCGATTCATTTCTGACCTGAAACGAATCTCAATTCGCACCGATTCTCCTTGTGCCTATAAATAGGGAAATCACAAATATTTCAGCTTAAGATATATAAAGCCATCCCCTGCGCTTAGAGAGTATTATCCCCAATGAAGCGAATAAACTGTGCGCCAAATTCTTGTTGTTTGCTTGCACCAACACCGTGAATGTCGCCAAACTGCTCTAGGGTCGCGGGCTTTTTAACGGCCATATCAATCAGGCTTTTGTCCGAAAATATCACATAAGCTGGCACTGTGCGCTCAGCCGCAATTTCCCGGCGGTATGATTTAAGAGCTAAAAACAGAGCCTCTGCATCAGCAGGAATGTTATCAGCAGCCGTCGACTTACGTCCGCGTTTGCGTGTGCCGTTTTGTTTTAAAGACTGAACATCAGGACGCCGCTTAAAGACAGCCTTGCCTTTCAATAATTGCACGCCCTTGTCGGTTATTTGAAGTGATCCATGCTGCATATCGGCCGTAATAAATCCAGCAGCCATCAATTGCCGGGCTATTGATTTCCATTCGTTCGCGCTTAGGTCCCGACCAACAGAAAACGTAGGCAATGCATTATGACCAAGCTGCTCTACCCGTGGCGTATTTTTACCCGTTATAATATCCACAATATGCCCTACACCAAAGGTCTGCCCAGAACGGTACATCGCGGATAATAGCTTTTGGCCAAGTTCAGTAGAATCCACTGTTTCACATGGATTATCGCAGAGATCACAGTTACCGCATGAAGCCCCTGCCGTGTCTTCTCCAAAATACTGAAGCAAAGACGCACGCCTGCAAACCGGGGCTTCACAAAAAGCCAGCAGTGCATTCAAGCGCTGATGGCCGCGCATTTTGTGGCCAGCCTCGGCTTGCTCGCTCTCAATAAACATCCGGCGCATACGGATATCATCCATGCCGTACAACATATGTGCTGCGGCCGGAGCGCCGTCTCTCCCTGCACGGCCAATTTCCTGATAATAAGCCTCAGGGGACGCCGGAAGGTCCGTATGAAAAACAAAGCGAATATCCGGCTTGTCGATCCCCATACCAAAGGCAATGGTCGCGACCATAATAAGATCAGGCTCTGCCATAAAGCGATCAAGGTTTTGCGAACGGTCAGCGCTATTCATGCCTGCGTGATAGGTTCGAGCATTGTAGCCTTCAGCCAGAAGTAAGGCCGTTGCTTCTTCAGTTTTCTTGCGTGACAAGCAATAGACAATGCCGTTTTCAGATTTACTTCTCCGCGCCTTTAGGAAACGCAATAGCTGTTGTTTCCAGCCTTTTTTTATTTCCACAGCCAAGCTGATGTTTGGCCGGTCGAACCCCGTGAGGTATGTTGTCACATTTCCTGAAAATATTTTCTCACAAATCTGATCGCGAGTGGCTTGGTCTGCTGTTGCCGTTAGCGCAATGATTGGAACATCCGGGAACCGCACATGCAAACCGGATAAGGCTTCATATTCTGGCCTAAAAGCCGCGCCCCACTGTGAAATACAGTGCGCTTCATCTATTGCAAAGCACGCAGGGCCAAGCCGTTCAATGCCATCCAACATTCCGGGGGCCATCAAACGTTCGGGCGAAAGATAGAGCAATTTCAAAGTTCCGCTGTGTAATTTCTCCCAAACCGCATCCTTTTCCTCTGGACTATTAGCGGTATTCAGTGTCGCGGCTTCGATGCCCAGAAGCCGCAGCGCATCCACTTGATTTTGCATCAAGGAAATAAGCGGCGAAACCACGATTGTAAGCCCCGAAAACATCAAAGCCGGAATTTGAAAACACAGCGACTTTCCCGCCCCTGTCGGCATCACCGCAAGAACATTCTCACCCTTGATCACGCGCTCGATGATCTCTGCCTGTTTCCCTCGAAAAGCCTTAAACCCAAAAACATCTTGCAGCAAAATCTCTTTTTGTGGACTGACCAGCATTTTTGACATCATTTTTATATCAACTTTATCGTCCATATGCTGGCTTTGAAATGAAGGGCACAAAAGCACTTTGGCTGCAGCCTTTCATGACCTAATCCAAGAAGGCTAATCCAAGAAAATTTTGACATTGTAGCGCACCCTCTATGATTTTTTGACTTAGGTCAAACCTTAGTGCGCGCTTTTCATTTAGTAGGTATTTTTAGTATGGATGAAGTATGAATAACAAAAATATATTCGGGGTATATTCGAAAGTATCAAGGGGAAGACTATAGATGCATCGCAGGGGTTTTTGACTATTGCTTCCAGCATATGGACGCCATGGCAGCAAGGGCAGAGAAATCATGGTCCAAGATCAATTTCCAGCAAAAGCATTGATTTCTAATAAATTTAACCGCATGATCAGATATGTTTCACAGGCCATAGTTCGATGGCCTCAGTCAACTGATTTGCCAAAAGTAGTATGGCCCTAAATGGGCCTAATTTTTACGCAGCGAGCCTGCGTTTGCACTTTGACTATTTCCAACGAGGAAGCGGAAATGAACACAATGAACAGCACACCAAATTATAACGATGACGTGGTAAAGCTTTTTACTATCGCCACCGTATTTTGGGGCATCGTAGGCTTTACTGTCGGCGTCTTTATCGCTCTGCAAATGGCCTTTCCTGCACTTAACTTTGGTGAATATTTCACCTTTGGACGGCTGAGGCCACTCCATACATCAGCGGTTATTTTCGCGTTTGGCGGAAATGCCCTGTTTGCAACTAGTTATTTTTCAGTGCAGCGAACTTGCCGCACTAGATTATGGGGCGACGGCTGGTCTAAATTCACCTTTTGGGGCTATCAGATATTCATTGTTCTTGCCGCCGTTGGCTATGTCACCGGGGTAACCCAAGCCAAAGAATATGCCGAACCAGAATGGTATGCTGATTTGTGGCTGACTATCGTCTGGGTCACTTATTTGATCGTGTTTCTAATGACACTTAAGAACCGCCAAGAACCCCACATATATGTGGGGAACTGGTTTTTCCTAGCCTTCATTGTTACGGTAGCCGTTTTGCATTTGGCCAATAATGCTGCCATTCCAGTGTCCCTATTTGGAGCAAAAAGCTATCCCCTTTGGGGCGGCGTACAATCCGCTATGATCCAGTGGTGGTACGGCCATAACGCCGTTGGTTTCTTCCTGACTGCGGGCTTCCTCGGCATTATGTATTATTTTGTGCCTAAACGTGCGGAACGGCCCATCTATAGTTACCGCTTGTCGATCATTCACTTCTGGTCGCTCATTTTCCTCTATATTTGGGCAGGGCCACACCATTTGCATTATACCAGCCTGCCTGATTGGGCTCAGACACTGGGGGCTACTTTCTCAATCATGCTTTGGATGCCTTCTTGGGGCGGCATGATCAACGGCATGATGACACTATCCGGCGCATGGCATAAACTTAGGGAAGATCCTGTTCTTCAGTTTATGATTATTTCTCTTGCCTTCTACGGCATGAGCACGTTTGAAGGGCCATTAATGTCCATCAAAACAGTGAACGCTTTAAGTCATTACACCGACTGGACTATCGGCCATGTACACGCGGGTGCTCTTGGCTGGGTTGGCTTCATTACCTTTGGTGCACTTTATCATCTGGTGCCGATTTTATGGAAAAAACAGGCTCTCTATTCGATGCGGCTTGTTAGCATCCACCTTTGGATCGCCACCACAGGTATCGTCCTTTATATTGTCGCCATGTGGTTCGGCGGCATTACCCAAGGCCTAATGTGGCGCTCTTATGATTCTATGGGCTTCCTTGAATTCAGCTTTGTTGAGACCGTAATGGCCATGCATATCCCGTATGTGGTTCGCGCGCTTGGAGGCGGCTTGTTCCTCCTCGGGGCCTTGATCATGGCTTATAACCTTATCAAAACCGTCAGGGGTGACACTGTTGCCTCTACAATCTCTGACGCGGAGAAAGCCCATGCTTAAGCATCATAAAAAAATTGAAAAAAACTCGATTCTTTTGCTGATCTTTACAGTATTGGTTATCTCGGTTGGCGGCATAGTTGAGATATTGCCTTTATTCAGAATGGAAACCACGATCGAGCCGGTGAAAGGCGTAAGGCCGTACTCACCCCTAGAACTTGCCGGTTATAAAATTTATATCCGGGAAGGCTGCTATAATTGCCACAGCCAGCAAATCCGGCCTCTACGCGATGAAGTGGAACGTTATGGCCATTACTCGCTTGCGGCAGAAAGCATGTATGACTTTCCGTTTCAGTGGGGCTCAAAGCGTACCGGACCAGATTTAGCCCGCGTTGGTGGGAAATATTCTGACGAATGGCATGTCCAGCACTTAACCCATCCGCAGGATTTGGTTCCTGAAAGCATCATGCCCGGCTACAAGCATTTGGCGCATCGTGGAGCTGATCTGGATACAATCGCTGAAGACATGAAAGTGCTACGGACAATTGGCGTGCCATATAGTGACGACATGATCAAAAATGCACGCAGGGATGCCTATGCACAGGCCGCTGATGAAAGCGATTATCATGACGGGCTTGAAGAACGCTACCCAAAAGCCGTGTACCGTAATTTTGACGGCGAAGTGACAACCACAGAAATGGACGCATTGGTTGCGTATTTGCAAATACTCGGCACGCTCGCAGAGCTGAAAAATTATCATTCGGCCCCCACAACTATGGAGGCATCAAATGATTGATTGGCTTACAAACAATGCTGGCATGACCGGCCTGTTATTTTTCTTCTCGGTCTTTGTGATTGTGTCGGTCTGGGCGTTCAGGCCTAGCGCAAAACAATCAATCGAAGCCCATAAATTTATTCCTCTAAGACCCAGCCAAACGGTGGAGGACAAATAATGACTGACCATAAAAATAATGAAGTAGATCAACATTCTGGTACGCAAACAACCGGCCACGAATGGGACGGCATCAAAGAACTGGATACCCCAATGCCGCGCTGGTGGTTGCTTACATTCTATGTCTGCATCATCTGGGCCGTTGGCTATTGGTATGTATATCCAGCTTGGCCAACTTTTGGCGGCGAAGGTATACGCGGCGGAACTGTTGGTGCAAGTGACTGGACGTCTTATAAACAGCTTGAAGAAAGCCAAGCAGAGATTGTAGCTCGCAGAGCCGTATATCAGAGCCAATTTGACAGTGCGCCCTTTGCAGAGATCAAACAAAATGAAGCATTGTTTGCCTTTGGTATGGCAGGCGGCAAAGCGGCCTTTGGGGACAATTGCGCTACATGCCATGGGACGGGCGGCGCGGGTGCGAGCGGATACCCTAATCTTAATGATGATGACTGGCTTTGGGGCGGCACAATAGAGGATATCTACACAACAATTCGGTACGGTATCCGTGCAAACCATGAAGAAACACGCTATTCGGAAATGCCCGCTTTTTCAGAGATGTTAGACGCTGACGATATTGATGTTATTGCGGATTATGTTGTGAAAACATCCGCAGGTGCAGCTGATGCTGGATCCAGCACCGGAGCAGAAGCCTTTGCAGAAAATTGTGCTGCTTGTCACGGTGATACACTGAAAGGCATGCATGATTTTGGAGCTCCAAATCTTTCTGATAGCCTTTGGCTCTATGGTTCCAGCAAGGACGATATTGTCGCTCAGATCAAAAAGCCTAAACATGGCCTGATGCCATCGTGGGAGGGTCGCTTAGACGCCAGCACAATTCGCCAGCTTGCGCTATATGTACACTCACTTGGCGGCGGTGAAGAGTAAAGAATAAAATCATGAGCGATCTTACGGCCCCAAATAAATTATTTGCGAAGTCTCCGCGCATCTTCCCAAAACGAGTTTGGGGTCGGTTTCGCCAGATCAAATGGGTTGCCATGGTTGTTTTACTTGGCATCTATTATTTAACGCCGTTCCTTAGGTGGGACCGGGGTGAACATGCACCGGACCAGGCAATTCTGTTTGATATGGTGCATCAGCGCGCTTATTTTTTCTATATAGACCTGTGGCCGCAGGAAGTTTTTTACTTAGCTGGCATCATGATACTTGCAGCCTTCGGCTTATTCTTTGTGACCAGCCTTTTTGGCCGTGTATGGTGTGGCTATGCGTGCCCTCAAACGGTTTGGACTGACCTGTTTGTCTGGGTCGAGCGAATTGTTCAAGGGGACCGTGTAAAGCGTGTGAAACTTCATAATGCCCCTTGGTCATTTGAAAAAATATGGAAAATGGCTTTAACGCATACACTGTGGCTACTTATCGGCCTGATGACAGGTGGGGCCTGGGTCTTTTATTTCAACGATGCCCCCACGTTATTAGAACAGATAATGCTATTCGAAGTGCCATGGCCTGTTTTGGTTTGGATCATATCCCTGACACTATCAACATATCTTATGGCCGGATTTGCCCGTAACCAAGTGTGCACATATATGTGCCCATATGCGCGCTTCCAATCTGCAATGTTTGACAAAAACACGCTTATCATCAGCTATGACGAACAACGTGGCGAACCTCGCGGGAAAAAGAAGAAAGACGAAAGTTGGGAAAATAGAGGACACTGTGTTGATTGCACTGCCTGCGTTCAGGTATGCCCTATGGGTATTGATATTAGAGACGGCCTGCAAATGGAATGCATCGCCTGCGGCTTATGTATCGATGCCTGCGACAATGTAATGGATAAATTAGAGCTCCCAAGAAATCTTATTCGTTATGACACCTCGCTTCAACAAGAGGCCCGGATAGAAGGGTCTGCTGAACAAACAAAATTAGTAAGACCACGCACCATATATTATGCTTTACTCCTTACTTTTATTGGCTCATTGATGGCCTATGGATTATTGAGCCGTAGTGACACTGAAATACATGTCTTGCGCGATAGAAATCCCCTATTTGTACAGCTTTCCGACGGGACAATCCGAAACGGCTATGCCATAAAAATTCTCAATAAAAGTTATCAGGACAAGGTATATAAATTAACTGTCCAGGGCCTTGATGACATGACTATCAAAATCCAAGGGATTGGCAATGTAACTGCAAATGCTTTGCCTGTTTATGCAGATAGCGTGGGGCACTTTCGTATATTTATAACTGCTCCAAAAGCCAGCGATGCTCGTACTGACATAGAATTCAAGTTGCAACCACTTGATGGCGGCGACAGCGGTACATACAGCAGTATTTTTACGAGCGGAAAATAAACAATGCACATCACGTCTTCGGGTCCACGAAAGTCGGACAAATATATCCCTTGGTATTTTGTGGGATTTTTCGCTCTACTGTTCATCTGGGACGGTTATTTTACCTACTTAGCAACCAGCACATTTACCGGTGTCGTTGAAGACCATACCTATAACAGGGGCAAAAACTATAATCAGACGATCGCAGCCAGCGATGCTCAGGCGGCTTTAGGATGGAAAAGCATTCTTACACTTCAAAGTGATGATGCCCAACTGATATTCAAGCTAAGAGATGCTGACGGCAATGCCATTTCGGGCGCCAAAGTGGTGGCATTCTTTTTTCGACCAACACAGGCTGGCGGCGACACTTTAAAACCGTTAACAGAGACCAACAGCGGAACGTATCAAATAAACACAGTCGGAACTGCACCCGGCCAGTGGGATGTAAGGATTTTTGTGCAATGGAAGCAGCTACGATACCAGATGTCAAAGCGAATTGTCGTCCCCAACCGGTGAGATGCAAACATTGCGGCGCTGTCACAAAAGAAAGTACGGACTTTTGCTGTGGCGGCTGTGAAGCTGCTTTTGTCAAAAGCCAAGCGAAGAATAGCCTGACCCACTTTTCTGCCACCGCCACAAATGAAAAGGCCAACACCTATACACTTGAACTTGGTGTGGAAGGTGTTCATTGCGCGTCCTGCATCCGGCTGATTGAAAATGCACTCACGGCACACCCGGATATTACCGCCGCGCGTGTCAACATGAGCACGGAACGTCTAACATTTTCGTGGACTGGGGCTCGTGATCGCGGGGACGAACTCGCCGCTGAAATCGAAGCCCTCGGTTATAAGCTTTATGACATAACAACAAAAGATCGCACCTCATCTGCGACTGATGTGGAAAAAGAACTCATCAAAGCAATTGCCGTCGCCGGATTTGCAGCTGGTAATTTAATGCTGTTATCTGTCGGGCTTTGGTCGTCCACCGCAGAAGCGATGGGTCTTGCAACACGCGAGCTATTCCACTGGATTTCGGCACTGATAGCCTTGCCAACAGTGATCTATTCTGGGCGTCCATTTTTCCGGTCGGCTTTTAAAGTGCTAAAATCAGGCCACACAAATATGGATGTGCCTATATCTTTGGCTGTAATATTAGCGTGCGCCATGAGCATCTCAGAGATCATACGCGGCGGCGAGCATGTTTATTTTGACTCCGCTGTTATGCTTTTATTTTTCCTTTTGATTGGGCGTTACCTAGATGCGCGTGCCAAAGGAAAAGCTCGGCAGTCAGCCTCTATCCTGTTGTCCAAACTTGCTGGTACCGCAACCGTTTACGAAGGCGGACTGCTTGTGCGGCGCCCAGTGAAAGAACTTAAAAGCGGAATGCGGGTTCTTGTTGCTGCGGGTGAAAATATCCCAGCCGACGGGACAATCGTGAAAGGCGAGAGCGAAATTGATCAATCCTTGATCAACGGCGAAACACTACCCGCACATGCTAAAATTGGTTCACAAGTCTTTGCAGGCACGACAAATTTACTAGGCCCGATAGAACTGATCACCGATAAAGTATCAAGCAAAAGCTTGTTAAGTGAAATTGTCCGTATGATGGAAGTGGCTGAGCAAGGCGCCGCCAAATATGTACGCCTAGCTGATCGCGCTGCATCGCTATATACCCCGCTAGTGCATGCCCTAGCGGCACTGACATTCATTGGCTGGTGGCTCATCATGCAGGCACCGTGGCAAGTCTCTTTGTTACATGCAGTAACGGTATTGATCATCACCTGTCCGTGCGCGCTAGGGCTGGCTGTGCCTGTTGTGCAAGTCTTGGCAAGCGGAGAACTATTAAAGGATGGTATCCTTTTAAAATCTGGTGACGCGTTAGAGCGCCTAGCCGGAGTAGACACTATTGTGTTTGACAAAACAGGTACGCTTACACTTGGCCATCCACAGCTTACAAATGGGACTTACACACAGGACCAGCTTAAACTAGCGGCATCTCTTGCTGCTCATAGCCGTCACCCCCTCTCAAAGGCCTTGGTGGAGGCTTACAAAGGTGAATTGATCCCGCTCACTGTCGAGGAGCTGTCCGGTAAGGGGCTGGCCTCAGAACTAAACGGAGTAACCCTTCAGCTTGGAAGCAGACGTTGGTGTGGCCCAGACGATAAGACAAGGGCATCCGAACTTGAGCTGTGGCTGGCAGAAAATGGCAATCCGGTTGCCCACTTTGAGTTTGCAGACAAACTACGCCCAGATGCGGAGCAAACCATTCGCCAAATTCACCAGATGGGGCTTAGGTCCGTTCTTTTGTCTGGCGACAGGGAAATAACAGCTACAAATGTCGCGCGCGCACTTGGTATCCCAGAAGTTATTGCAGAGGTATCACCAACTGAAAAATGCGCCTATCTCAACGAGCTTAAATCACATGGCAAAAATGTGCTTATGGTTGGTGATGGCCTGAATGATGCCCCTGCTCTCGCTGCGGCTGATGCTTCTATGTCACCGTCAACAGCAATAGATATCGCCCAAAATACCGCTGACATAATTTTCCAAGGCGACGCTTTGGCGCCGGTACTAAAAACTCTTAAAATAGCCCGGCGCAGCACGAAATTAGTGCATCAAAATTTTGGACTGGCTATTATTTATAATATTATCGCAGTTCCACTTGCGATTGCTGGCTTTGTGACGCCGCTTATTGCTGCGGCAGCCATGTCTGGTTCATCGCTTATGGTGATACTGAATGCCTTTCGGCTGAAGAAACGGGCTAAATTCTGATGGATATTCTGCTTTTTCTCATACCGGTTGCGCTTGCACTTGGTGGTATCGGGTTAGCAGCCTTTTTATGGACGATGAAAAACAATCAATATGACGACCTAGAGGGCGCTGCACACCGCATCTTGATGGATGATGAAGAATATAAATCGCCTGAAAAACCACAGTCCGATAAATCACGGGATTAAAGGCCGTCAAGCCACTTGTGCATGCTGTTTTTTGCTAACTTTGAAATACGCATCGAAGGCCGCACATACCAGCCGCACGGCTTGTCGCGCATCTTCAGAAACAGTTATTTTAAAGCCATCAATTTGAATTAGGCCATCCTTTTGTAATGGTTCTAGCGATGACACAGCTTCTGCGAACATCTGCGGGTCTTGCCCTTCTGCCTTACAAAAAGCGTCTAAATCAATCGCCATATAACACATTAAATGTTCAATCAGCCGCCGACGCATACAGTCATCCTCACTTGTCGCTATACCGCGAACTGTTGGCAACATACCAGCGTCTAAGGCCGCAAAATATTCGCGGTTGCTCACTGTATTTTGCAAATAGCCTTCAGGGAGAGCGCTAATAGCTGACACCCCAAACCCTAGCAGAGTTGATGCATTATCTGTTGAATATCCTTGAAAGTTCCGTGTTAAAGTTTTCTTACGCAACGCAATTGCCATTGGATCAGTTTGGCGCACAAAATGATCAAGGCCGATTTGTACATACCCCTTATCCGCAAGAGAAATGGTGGCGGCTTCAAACTGGGCTAACCGCGCTTCTCCGTCCGGCAGCGCAGCCTCGTCAATCAGACGCATATGCTTTTTCATCCAAGGAACATGCGCATAGCCAAACAAAGAAATACGTTCTGCCCCCATACCTGCAGCAATGTTTACATTTTCCATCACGCTATCGCTGGTCTGGTGCGGTAAGCCGTATAGTAAATCCATATTGATCTGATAGATGCCATATTCTTTAAAGGTTTTCATAGCATCATAAATAAGGTGTGCTGGCTGGGCTCTATTAATAGCGTTTTGAACATCCTTGTGAAAATCCTGAACACCAAGGCTCACCCGATTAACACCTGATTTTTTATAAGCTGCCACTTTCAGTTCATTCAACTCACGGGGATCTATCTCAATTGCGATTTCCGCATCTGGAAGCACCGAAAAAAGACCCCTCACATGATCCATAAAGTCCCTAAAATCATCGGGTTCAATATAGCTTGGGGACCCCCCCCCAAAGTGAATGTGGGCGACATTAAATTTTTCGCCTAACTTTGCAGCAACGATCCCTATCTCTTTTTTCAGATAGGCTAAATAATGCGTGACAGGTTCATACTTTTCGCTCGCCTTAGTGTGACATCCACAGTACCAGCAGATTTTCTTGCAAAATGGGATGTGGAAATAAAGCGATAAGGGCTCATTTTCCGGAATAGCCGACAACCAGCGGGTATGATCCTCCCTGCCAATAGTTGGGGAAAAATGATTAGCCGTAGGATAACTGGTATAACGTGGCACTTGAAAGTTATGTTTCAGCAGTGCGGATTGGGAGCTTTGTTGCAATGGACGATCCTCGAATTCAAGGTCTGCATCCTATGAGGCGTGGCATGTGGGCCGCCTTGATGTAAGTCAAACGATGCATTTGATAATTCACACGATATTATTGAACGGCCTTGTCCAACTTTTTAACCAAATCCTTGCAAGGATATTCATTTGAACACGCTGCACAGGCAAAATTGGATAATTGATCAATATCCGGAATACGGACGTCTTTGCCTGTCACCTCAACACCCGTCGCCAAGCGCAATTTATTCAGAGCGCGCGAAAAGGTCTCCCCCTTCATGCCCAGTTGCATCGCGATAAGAGACTTATCATAGGGTAGAACCACGTCTTTGGCGCCGGAAGGCTGCCCGCGACACAGACGCAACACAAAACACCCAATACGCTGATCGGCCTTTTGCAGTTTCAGGCCTTCAACCTCTTTCAACTGCTTTTGACGTTTTCCCGACATAACATTCAGCATGGCTAAGGCTACACTGTGGTTGTTCTTAATAGCCGCTGAAAGCATCGACGAGGGCATCCGAAGTAATGTTGTCGTTTCAGCAATAGCTGCATTGCAACTGTAGGTCCCGCCTTCAAGTAACGCTAATTCACCAATAAACTGCCCTCTGGTCGCCAGATCAATAACCGCTTCTTCGCCGTCAAGTGTCTCTCTGAATATCTTCACCCAACCTGATAGCACCAAATAAAACCAATCGGCCTTATCACCTTGCAGGTGCAATATCGTCCCTTTTTCTAATTCAACTTTTTGGCTGGCCGCAAAAAGCCCATAGGCCTCCTGATCTGACATTGCCTGAAACAACTCAGTTTCTTGCAGTGCGCTTAAGGAAGTCTGTTGATTGGCGATTGTTGGTTTGATACCCGTCATCTCCATAGTCTAGATCCTACCGTTTCTCATATTGTTAATACTAAATCGGTAGTATTATCGAACCCATGTGACATATGCGCACATCACGAACAGCTGATATATGTATCATACATCAGAACTTAACACGAGCTTCCAGCACAGCCCCATAGCCAGTGACGAAGCAGCACTCTATCCACGATTAGATCAAGTCGTTATCTTTTAAGGCACCAATACAATTGGCACGCCGGCCGTATGCGCCAAAGAATTTGCAACACTGCCAAGCACCAAATCAGCGAGACGCGAACGCCCTCGTCTGCCAACAAAAATCATTGTTGCTTTTTCTTTCTTTGCAACCTTGTGAATTAATTCTACAGGGTGCCCCCAACTAAACTCACAGGAAATATCCACACCGCTATCCCCGTGTTTTTCCAATATGGGATTAAGGATGCTGTCCCTAGCAAAATTCTCTTCTTCCTGTTTTTCAATAGGGCGATGCGCCACTTCATCTAGGGTCATAGGTGTATAACCCGACCAAGGAATGACCGTTATTAAGCGCACTGAAGCACCAGTTTGTTTGGCGAGGCGCACGGCACACTCAGCTGCGCGTGTACCCCACTCACTCCCGTCGATGGCCACAAGATAGAGTTGACGATTTGGCATGACACTTCTCCTGTTTAGATGACATATAATATCTGTAAATGGGCTACAGATGACTTCCTTGACAGAGGTCAAGTATGATAAAGAGACTAGAATAGTATCCGTTGTAGACTAAAAAACAGTTTGAACAAAATTAAGAGGCCAGAGATGACCATACTGCATCAAATTGCTATTGGTTCAGTTGTTATTTGCCTTTCCATTGTTGTGGAAGGCATTTTCATTATGATCGCAACCAACACATTGCAGCATTTGAATAAGTGGCTTGAAAAAGGGCGGCGAGCCCCCAAAATGGCGCTGGCAATTATCTCGATAACCCTATGGCTTTTGGCTGCACACAGTATAGCTGTATGGATGTGGGCATTTACCTATTACTGGCTTGGTACATTTGCCACACTTGAACCCGCCCTGTATTTTTCCATCGTTTCTTTTACGACACTTGGCTTTGGTGATATAATTTTACCTGTTGAAACGCGTCTGCTTTCAGGATTATCAGCCGCCAATGGCATGATAGCCTTCGGCCTAAGCACCGCTTTTTTAGTTGAGGTTCTAATTCGCATCAGAAAGGCCCACCTAGCTGGCGGGCCTCTCTAAGCTATTGTTTTAATTAAAATTTAGCGGCTAACGTAAACCAAATTTTATCCGTATCGGTAGCGAAACTATCTGCGTTATAAAATGCAGCCTTAACCGATGCTGTTACATTTTTAGCGACCTTCTTAGAGATCAAAAGGTCTAATTCTGATCCATAGCTAACACTGCCTACGTCTGATTTAAAATCATGATATACCGCTTTGAGCAACAAGCCCTTCAATGTCTCACCGCTTTGCACTTTATAAGACGCTGTTACAAATACATCTCGCAAACCCGCTGCGGGCGTTCCAAGAAACTTATCAGCCCAACCATTGAATTTATGGAGCGTTGCCAAAGGTGTTTTAAAGCTAACCCCGTTATCTGACCCTAAAAGCTCATAATCAATACCAAGGCTAAAGCCATTGCTTGATGTATTTACCCCCGCATGCCAATAGTCGGCGCTAAAATCGGCAGGATTATCTTTGTAATCAGATTGTGTGGCATATTCGAATTCATAGCCGAATTTCACACTTTTAGTTGCCGCCTGTTTGCCCGCAAAACGAATTCCAACAGTGCTGCTTGAAAGGCCAAAAACTGGCGCATCATTGAGATCAATCAAATATGCATAGCCAGTTAGTTTACCAAACCCCAGCCCACTATAGCTAACATTGATAATCTGCGTATTTGTATCCAGATCCCCCAAGGGATGGCTGCCACCGAAAATGCGGTTCACATTCCACACATATCCATAAATGGCCGTAAGGTCTTTTGTGGGTTTAAAAATGGCAGTCGCCGCATCATACGTCTGGTCATTTTGACGGAACCCTACGGTACCGATAAATCGTTCGGTATCTAGGTTTAAACCTTGGCGGCCCACGCGCACAGTGGTCTTATCGTTCGCATATTGCAAATAAGCTTGATTTAACTCAGTGATGTCAGGGTCAGCAACCACCGGGCGGGTGCTATTGCCGTTCAGTGTATTGTTATAAGTTTCTTTACCGAGAACACTTGTATTTGTACCCTCTATATAGGCGCTAAAGCCATTCAAGCTTCCTGTCCTGAACCATAATTTGCTTAGCAAGGTAGAGGCCGTCGCGTTTTTGGCAAAACCGTCTTGGTCAACCAATTCTAGGCGGTAGCGTAAATCTAGGCCAACATCACCTTTTTCAAACAGTTCAGAGAAGTTCGCCGCGTCTTTGGCTTGAACACCGCTTGATACCATCAAAGCAGCAATACTGACTGCGCACTTTAGGGGGGCTTTCATCATTTTCTGACTCCTATAAGCCTTTTTCTAAGCCTAATTTATAGGAAGCAGAGTTATGTCACATGATCCAGATCAAGTATTTGTTATATTTAAATAAAACTTGTTTTTAGACTGCATATTTAAACGAAAAAAATGGCACCCCCTTCTTATAGCACAAGAAAGGAGCACCAAAATTTATTCTGCTTCGCTAGAGCCTTGCCATGCGCTTAAGGCAAGCACATCAAGTCTTATTAAAGCGAAGCGGCCAAGTCAAAACCAGCTATTCTGGCTTTCATAGATAAATCCAGAATGTAAGACTGAATACCATGCCTCATAGACTGCGTGTGCAGATAATTCTCGATACGGCCTTTAACTGTATCAAAAGGCTGTGGAATATCTGATGTTTCACTGACGGTAAACCGGTGAATGTTTTGATCATAATACCGGCGGCAGGCATCTTCGGTAGCTGTGGGGGCTGCCACCTTTTGTTCCATCAACGCCAATATTGCCACCTCGATGGCTGCATCGTCTGCATTGTCATCAAGCAAGTCCAGTTCAACGGCCTCTTGCCGCAAAAGCTCTCGAATTAACAAGGCTTTTGCTGCTTCATCCCGCGCCTCTTCCCTAGAAGGAGCCGCATGATGCTGCATTTCACTAAAGACAGCATCATCTGTAATTTCTACTTTATTGACATAAAGTGGCACAGTTTACCCCCTTTTCCGAACGACCTGATATCCAGACCGGAAGATATATTTGATCGGTGCAGATAGCATATGTACCAACCGAGTAAAGGGGAACAGGACAAAAATTGTCAGGCCCAAAACGATATGTGCCTTAAAAATCAGCGGTTCGTGAAGCACAAAATCAGCGGCGCCGCCTCGGAAAGTCACAATATGTTGCGCCCAATTCGCAAGCGCTATCATACTGCTACCATCAAGGTGCTGTGCCGAAGCCGGGATAGTTGCCAACCCTAAAATCAACTGCACATAAAGAACCAACAAAATCATAATGTCCGCAGGGTTACTTGTGGCGCGAATACGCGGATCACTTAGTCGGCGCACCAGCAAAACTGTCAGGCCCACGAAACAAAGCGTGCCGAATATTCCGCCGGCAATCATCGCCATCAATTGTTTTGCGCCAGCTGTCATCACAAGATGATAAACCGGTTCAGGTGTTAACAAGCCAATCAAATGCCCGAAAAACAGTAAGATAATACCAACGTGGAACAAATTGCTGCCAATCCGCATCCCGCGTGAGCGCAATAACTGACTAGAACCAGCCTTCCAGCTGTAGGGGTCTTGATCGTAACGCATGATCGTCCCCATCACCATAATGGCAATAGCCAAGTACGGATAAATACCAAAGAAGAAATCATTTAAATAAGTGTCCATCTTGCCCTCCTAGTGGCTGGCAGCAGGCGCATCGCCTGCCTTAGGTGAATTAATCGGGTGGCGGGTTGCTGACGGACATATATTGCAATCCGCTTGGCCGGTACCATCAAAGGCCGGTGCATCTTCCCAATCTTTATCAAGCGCCTCATTGCTGGTATCTTCTGCTTCGGCTTCAGATACAGCTTGTTCTATAAACTTTTCATCCACCTTCACTGTGGTCAGAGCTTCTAAAGCTCTGAATATCTGATGATACCCTTGCTTCTTCGCTTTCAATTTTGCGCCAACGCCAGCGATAATATGAATGGTTTCACCCAAAAGCTCCTGAGCCTCTGAAAAATCTATCTGAGACAAAAATTCCAAGAACAGCGGCAGATAATCCGGCAATTCATTCGCGGAAAGAGTAATACCGTGACTGATATAATGGTCAGATAGATCTACCATTGCTTGGCCACGATCACGGCTTTCCCCGTGAATATGCTCGAACAAATAAAGTGAATGTGCGCGCCCTCTATCAAAGAGCGCGACATAATCTTCCTGCACACGCATCAAATTACGACGCGCCAAATCATCCATGAATTGGAACAGTGGCCGCTGAAGTTTGGCTGGCACTGCAGCTTCCATTTCTATGGCAGCCTTCAGTTCGCCCATATGCTGTTGTAATTCCTTCGTCGGATACGCAAGCAACAATCCTAATATTTTAAAGCTATTCATTAGCCTTTCCTCACTTTTCCGCTCATGGTGTTGCTATGTGTCGCACCGCCGAACAAACTGCCAGATTTTCCGCCTGACCGTGCACTACCACCGCTGCAACCATTGCCAAAGCTGAAGCCGCACGCTGCTTTGCTCTCGAATGCAATTTCATTATCAAACGGAGTTTTGCCAGCATATTCCCTGTGGTTGGTAGGAATGACAAACCGGTCATCATAATCCGCCAGCGCCATGATTTTATACATATCATCAGCAGTTGCTGCATCCAGACCAACTTGGTCTAAGACAGACGCGTCTGCTCCGCCGGTGATATGCTTTCCGCGCATGTAACTACGCATTGCCAGCATACGCTCAAGCGCATGCTCAACGGGTGCTTCCTTGCCCCCTGTTAGCATGTTGGCCAGATATTTCACTGGAATGCGCAGGTCTTTCACATTTGGGATAACACCATCACTGGAAATGGCACCTTTCTCATGTGCGCTTTGGATCGGTGACAATGGCGGAATATACCAAACCATTGGCAAAGTCCGGTATTCAGGATGCAGAGGAAAGGCCACTTTCCAATCCATCGCCATTTTGTAAACAGGTGATGCTTTTGCGGCCTCCAACCAACTATGCGGCACACCATCTTTCTTGGCCTGTGCGATTACATCCGGATCATGTGGATCAAGAAAAATTTCACACTGTTTTTCATACAGATCTTCCACATCTTCGGTAGACGCAATCTCTTCAATTCGGTCTGCATCATAAAGCATGACACCCAAATAACGGATGCGGCCTACGCATGTTTCAGAACAAACTGTAGGTTCACCATTTTCGATGCGTGGGAAACAGAATGTACATTTCTCAGATTTACCTGATTGCCAATTAAAATAAATTTTCTTGTATGGGCAACCAGAGACACACATACGCCAACCACGGCATTTATCTTGATCAATCAAGACAATACCATCTTCTTCACGCTTATAGATCGCGCCAGAAGGACATGCTGCAGCGCAGGTTGGGTTCAAGCAGTGTTCGCAAAGGCGCGGCAAATACATCATGAATGTATTTTCAAATTCACCGTACATTTCTTTCTGAACATCTTTGAAATTATAATCCTCTGAGCGTTTTTCAAACTCACCACCGAGGATTTCTTCCCAGTTTGGTCCCCAAACTGGTTTCTCCATTTTCTCTCCGGTAATCACCGAATGCGCACGCGCGGTCGGCGGAGTGTTTACCTCTGGGCTATTTTGCAAATGCCCATAGTCGAAAGTGAATGGTTCATAATAATCGTCAATCTCTGGCAAATCCGGGTTCGCGAAAATCTTAGAGAGCAAACGGAACTTTCCACCCATCTTTGGTTGAATTTTCCCGTTCGATTTACGTTCCCAGCCACCGTTCCACTGGTCTTGGTTTTCCCAATTCTTTGGGTAGCCAATACCTGGTTTGGTTTCCACATTATTAAACCAACTATATTCAACACCTTCGCGGCTGGTCCAAACATTCTTACATGTTACAGAGCAGGTATGGCAGCCGATGCATTTGTCCAAGTTTAGGACCATGCCTATTTGTGCACGTATTTTCATGGTCGCTCTCCTATTCTGCTGCCTGTGGGGCAATGTTTTTGTCCGCGAGCTCTTCGCCCCATTCAACATCACTTGCTTTTCTAACCACAACACACTCATCGCGGTTGGAACCTACTGTTCCGTAATAATTGAAACCATATGAAAGCTGAGCATAGCCACCAATCATATGAGTGGGCTTCACCACGGCGCGAGTAACACTGTTATGAATACCGCCACGACCACCGGTCGTTTCAGCTTTCGGTGTATTGATGGTTTTTTCCTGCGCGTGATACATCATGGTCATACCTTCCGGTACGCGCTGTGACACCACCGCCCGTGCCATGATGGCGCCGTTGGTATTATACAGCTCAATCCAATCGTTATCTTCAACATCCATCTTCTTAGCGTCCACTTCAGAGAGCCAAACAACAGGTCCCCCACGGTTAAGTGTCAACATCAGCAAGTTATCGCTATAAGTTGAGTGGATGCCCCACTTTTGGTGGGGTGTAATCCAGTTCAACACGACTTGCTTGCGCCCCTTACCGTGTTTATCAATCACCGGTGCGATGGTTTTGGTGTTCACTGGAGGTTTATAGACACAGAACCCCTCCCCAAAATCTCGCATCCATTCATGATCTTGATAAAATTGCTGACGGCCAGTTAGCGTGCGCCAAGGTATCAATTCGTGCACATTGGTGTAACACGCATTATAGCTTACATGCTCATCCTCAAGTCCAGACCACGTTGGCGAAGAAATGATCTTTCTAGGTTGTTGCTTGATATCGTGAAAACGGATTTTTTCATCATGTTTTGGGGTCGCTAGGTGCTTATGCTCACGGCCTGTAACATTCTCTAACGCACCCCAAGCTTTCACAGCAACATTCCCGTTTGTTTCAGGAGCAAGTGACAAGATAACTTCTGCCGCATCCACGTCTGTAACAATATTTGGCATGCCTTGGTTGGCGCCTTCTTCAGCATGAACACCGTTGAGCTTACCCAGCAATTCAAGCTCATCATCCGTGTTCCAGCCAATTCCCTTGCCGCCATTACCAAGCTTGCCCAATAGCGGGCCTAAGGCTGTAAAGCGCTTGTAGGTATTGGGGTAGTCGCGTTCAACCTCGATTAAAGCTGGCATTGTTTTGCCCGGAATCGGATCACATTCGCCTTTTTTCCAGTCAGTAACACCAAGCGGCTGGGCCATTTCCCCGGGTGTATCATGCAGAATAGGGAGGCTGACCACATCGGTTTCAACACCCAAGTGTCCAACACAAACCTCTGAGAATTTCTCGGCAATTCCTTTATAAATATCCCAGTCACTGCGGCTTTCCCATGCAGGATCAACGGCGCGCGTTAAGGGATGAATAAAGGGGTGCATGTCCGAAGTATTCAGGTCATTTTTCTCATACCATGTGGCCGAAGGTAAAACGATGTCTGAATAGAGGCAGGTGGTAGACATGCGGAAATCAAGCGTAACGACCAGATCAAGTTTACCTTCAGGTGCTTCATCGTGCCATTTGACTTCGCTTGGTTTCTGACCGCCAATTTCGCCTAAGTCTTTACCTAGCAGGCCGTTCTGTGTGCCCAGCAAATGCTTGAGCATATATTCGTGGCCCTTGCCGGATGATCCGAGAATATTAGAGCGCCAAATGAACATATTGCGTGGGAAATTCTTAGGATTGTCCGGGTCTTCACACGCAAAGCCTAGGTTGCCTGATTTCAGTTCACCGACGATATGCTCAGAAGATGATTTCCCCGCCGCCTTTGCATCTCGCGCAACCTTTAGTGGGTTTTCGCTGAGTTGTGGTGCAGACGGCAACCAGCCCATACGTTCAGAGCGCACATTACAGTCGATCAGTGAATAATTTTCCCATTTACCCTTATCCGCAAGTGGTGACAGTATTTCATCAACTTCCAACTTCTCATAGCGCCACTGGTTTGAGTGGTTATAGAAAAAGCTAGTTGAATTCATATGCCGGGGCGGACGGTTCCAATCCAGTCCAAACGCCAGAGGCTGCCAGCCCGTTTGGGGACGCAGTTTTTCTTGCCCCACATAGTGCGCCCAGCCACCGCCAGATTTTCCGACACAGCCGCACATGATCAACAAGTTCATAATGCCACGATAAATCATGTCCATATGATACCAGTGGTTCACAGCAGCGCCCAAAATCACCATGGATTTACCGCGTGTCTGATCGGCATTTGTTGCAAATTCACGCGCAACCTGAATCACTTTAGCGCGGTCAACACCCGTGATTTTCTCCTGCCATGCCGGCGTGTAAGGGACATCATCATCATATGATGTCGCTACGTTTCCACCGCCGAGGCCGCGGTCAACACCATAATTGGCGACCATAAGATCGAAAACAGTTGCTACTTTCACTGTCCCGTCTTTGGTTTCAACATTTTTAAGCGGTACATTTCTCTCAAGCACGCTCTCGTGCTCTGTATGCTGGAAAATGCCTTCGTCATGTTCAAGGTTCCCAAAATAAGGGAAAGCAACCGCAGCCACTTCATTTTCAGTCTCTACGAGAGAAACTTTTGGCCAAATATTGCTGTCATCAGAAACATTCTTAAGTTCTAGATTCCACTTTTTGCTTTTATCCCAGCGTGAACCTATCGTGCCGTTGGGTACGCAGATATTGCCACTGTTACCGTCAAGAATTGCGGCCTTCCATTCAGCATTCTCAGTCTCACCGAGACCATCCTCAAAATCAGAAGCCCTAAGCAAACGTCCCGGGATCAATTTTCCGTCCCGTTCTTCCATCATCACGAGGAATGGCATGTCGGTATACATGCGGCAATAATCGTCAAAATACTCTGACTTATTTTCCACATGGAATTCTTTTAAGACCACATGACCCATTGCCATAGCAAGCGCACTATCAGTTCCTTGACGCGGGTTAAGCCAGATATCGGTCAGCTTCGCCACTTCTGAATAATCAGGCGTCACTGACACTGTTTTGGTGCCCTTATAGCGAACTTCAGTGAAGAAATGCGCGTCAGGTGTCCGAGTTTGCGGCACATTCGAACCCCAAGCCATAATGTAACCTGAATTGTACCAATCTGCACTCTCTGGCACATCTGTTTGCTCACCCCATGTTTGCGGTGAACTTGGAGGTAAATCACAGTACCAGTCATAGAAAGACATGCACGTCCCGCCGATCAGAGACAAATAGCGACTACCCGCAGCGTAGGAGACCATAGACATCGCGGGGATCGGAGAGAAACCAATGATACGGTCAGGACCATATTCTTTCGCGGTATAGACATTGGATGCAGCAATCAGCTCATTGACTTCATCCCAGTCACCGCGAACAAATCCACCAAGGCCGCGTACCCGCTTATATTCACGCGACTTTTCAGGGTCGGAAACAATGCTTTGCCACGCATCGACCGGATCAGGAAACTCGGCCTTTGCTTTGCGCCACAGCTCCAATAACCGCCCGCGTACCATCGGATATTTCAATCTTGCTGCGCTATATAAATACCAGCTATAGCTGGCACCGCGCGCACAACCACGGGGCTCGTGATTTGGCAAATCAGGGCGTGTTTTTGGGTAATCCGTTTGCTGGGTTTCCCATGTTACAAGCCCATTTTTAACATAAATTTTCCAAGAGCATGAGCCAGTACAGTTTACCCCGTGTGTGGAGCGAACAACTTTATCATGCGCCCAACGGCCACGATAAGCTTTTTCCCAGTCACGGCTTTCATCAGTGGTAATGCCGTGACCATCTGAGAAGGTCTCCGGCGTTTTGGTAAAATAGGTGAGCCTATCTATAAAGTTGCTCATGATTATCTCCTAAGGATCCTGATAGTTAATTAGTGGGCACCCACGCTATGGAACGTGGGTGCAAAGCCTTTATGGGTTTTTGACGTAAGCGTCTTTTCGCAAATAAAACCACCAGTTTATGAGTATGCAAACACCGTAGAATATGGCGAAACCATAAAGGGCATATTCAGGTGTAGTTGCCTTGATCTGTTCGCCGAATATTTTCGGTATTAAGAACGCACCGTAAGCTGCGATTGCTGATGTCCAGCCAAGCACTGGGCCTGTTTGTTCTTTATTGAACACCACAGCGATTGTCCGAAATGTAGAACCGTTTCCAATGCCCGTTGCCGCAAACAAAATGATAAAGAGGATCAAGAAGGGCCAGAAATATTCTTCTGGTGTCGCAGAAGCGTATGCCGCTTTCATAAAGTAAGCTACACCCAGCGCGCTGGCTACCATAACCACACTTACAATTTGTGTAACCTTGGCACCGCCCATTTTGTCGGCCCAAGAGCCTCCAATTGGGCGTATAAGCGCCCCAATGAAAGGCCCCATCCATGCATACATCAAAGCACTAGGGCCATTCGGATTGGCCGTTGCATGTGTCATCACTCCGTCAACCATAATATGCTGGAAGCCAAAAATCACTTTGATTGCGAGCGCTGTTGTCGCGGCAAAGCCAATGAAGGAACCAAACGTCATAGTGTAGATGATGGTCATGGCCCAAGTATGCTTGTTATCGAAAATCTGGAACTGGCGTTTTAGGTTTGATTGGATCTTACCCGGGATAAGCTTCATTAACCCCAGTGTCAGTACGATCACAATCGGCAATACGATAAACTTGCTTAATTCAAATCCAGCACCGCCGCCTGAGGCAGGCAACATCAACCACAAGCCAAACGCCGCAGCAATAAGACCAATAAACAACATACCCAAGATTTTCACAAAAGCGCTAATCGCAGAACCTGCATCGGGAGAAACATGTTCATCACGGATTGTGTTCATACCGAACCATGTCGCTATTGCTAGCGGGACCAAAAGCAAAAGCCATACCCAACCCGCATTAAAGATATAGGTATCCGTTCCGGCTGGAATTTTACCGATCAACGTGCCTGAAGTGTTCTGCAACACCAAAGGGTCACCGCCGAATAAGGCGAAGGTCATCACAAGTGGCACAACAATTTGCATTGTTGTCACACCAAAATTACCAAGGCCCGCATTCATCCCCAAGGCATATCCTTGAATTTTTTTAGGGTAGAAAAAACTGATATTTGACATTGAGGAGGCAAAATTACCGCCACCAATACCAGACAAAAGCGCCATCAATTGAAATTGCCACAGAGGTGTATTTGGATCCTGCAACAAGAAACCTGTGCCAGCAGCGGGCAAGATCAAAAGCGTCGTTGTCAAAAACAGAGTATAACGCCCACCCGCAATGCGGATGAAGAATGTGCTAGGAATACGTAACGTCGCGCCTGAAAGCCCCGCAATTGCAGCAAGCGTGAATAATTGGCTCTGTGCGAATGGAAAACCAAGATTGAGCATTTGAACAGTGATGATGCCCCAATACAGCCATACCGCAAACCCGCACAAAAGTGCCGGTATTGAAATCCAAAGGTTCCGGGTGGCAATTTTCTTGCCTCCATTTTCCCACTGGTTTTCATCATCTGGATCCCAGCCATATAAATCACGGCCCCGTTCTTCCAATGTTTTAACTTCTTCAGTCATCCGACTTCTCCTAAGTGAGGTGTCTTCACCTCTCTAACATCTTGGTGGAGGGCCATAACGGCCCTCCGGCATATTCTTTAATTAAGCATCCATGCCCTCTAGCTCAGGCAGGTTGCGTGGCCCACGCAGGGCTGGGTTTTGTTCTTTTTCCAGCTTGATAACGGTGAAATGCATCCAAGTTAGCGCAATGCCAATCAGAACAGTCAGGAGCATAAAGCAACTGGTCCAAACCCCGATCAGGTCGTTCATAACACCAAATACAATTGGCAGAACAAACCCGCCGAGACCGCCAATTAAGCCCACAGTTCCACCTACAGAACCCACATGATCCGGGTAGTAAACTGGAATATGCTTATAAACTGCAGCCTTACCAAGTGACATAAAGAAGCCCAAAACAATGGTCAGGAATACAAACAGCTCAAGTGGGATTGTAACATTGAACTCAATCGGGCCTTCGATGCCCGCCACCCGGTAATCTGTCGCGGGATATGACATAATGAATGTGCAAGTCACAGACGCAATGAAGGTCCAATACATCACTCGGCGCGCCCCGTATTTATCGGAAAGGAACCCGCCCAGTGCCCGAAAAATAGAACCTGGCAAAGCATACATAGCCGCCAACAAGCCTGCGGTGGTTAATTCTAACCCGTAAGCTCCAACATAATAGCGCGGTAGCCACAGTGCCAACGCCACATAAGCGCCAAATACAAAGAAATAATATAAAGAGAACCGCCATACTTGTAAGTTCTTCATAGGCTCAAGTTGTTTTAGAAAACTTGGGTGTTCTTTGCCTTCAGCTTTGTGCGCAGCATGAACAGGATCATCCTTCGCGAAAAAGAAGAAAAGAACAGCTGTGATAAATAAAATCACAGAATAAACCTGTGCAACACCTTGCCACTGCCCGTTCATCGCAACCAAAAGCAAGGGTGCTGCAAAGTTGGTTATTGCCGCTCCCACATTGCCCATGCCAAAAATTCCGAGAGCAGTCCCCTGCTGGTTCTTTGGGTACCACCGGGAAACATACGCAACTCCAACGGCAAAGCTACCGCCAGCAAGGCCTACCCCTAAGGCTGCAACAAGAAACATCTCGTAAGTAGAGACCAGCGTAAGCAAATAAGCTGCAACCGAAGTCGCGAGCATTTGAATAGTGAAAACGATCCGCCCACCAAATTGATCTGTCCATATTCCCAAGAATAATCGGCTTAATGATCCTGTAAGTATAGGCGTCGCCACAAGTATGCCAAACTGAGTATCGCTTAGCCCAAGCTGTGCCTTGATCTTAATTCCGATAATCGAGAAGATCGTCCAAACGGCAAAACATACAGTAAACGAAAGTGTACTAGATGTAAGTGCGCGCCGTTTTTCTTCTGATTTTACAATGGTATCCGTCACGAATGCCTCCTAACTTTTGGGTTTCCCCTTTTTCATCAAGGCTACTTTGCAACAGAGAAAGTAAGATGCATTTGATCCACATCAAACGGGCGTCCGGCGCGCGATATTGTCGCACTTGATAGAAATCAACTATGAAAACCAAACGTTTTTAGTAGGAATTCATAGGCAAAAAGTGCGATACTCTTTTCAGGCCAATAGTTGGGGAATTCAAACATTGAACACACCATCTGGAAATTCAGCTTTGCTGAAAGAATTACTGCATAAACTTGGTAGTGTTGTGCATGAATTTCAGCGGGAACGCGGCAGTGCCGGGCTTTTTCTTGATAGTCTCGGTAAAATATTCACCAAACGATTCGATGCGCAAATTGCTGCATCCGTCGAAAGCGTTGAGCAATTGCGCGCTTACTGTGACCGTAGTGATGTAAAAGCAGCCCTGCCCTCAAGCTTTAGCGCCAGACTAAAGTATCTATTTGTTAAATATGACGAGACGGTAGAGCTTCGAGATAAAATTCGTCTGCTTTCAATTCGATACACATCTGCCCTTAATAACTATACATTCGGCCTAACCGTACCAACAATTGACGCTATGATTGAGCTTGCTCAAAGAGCACCAGAAAATAACTCTGCGCTTGTCTCTGGCTACGCTAATTTCCTGCAGTGGAAAGAACGTATTGGCATGGAGCGTGCGCTCGGCACCCGGGGCTTTTACACCTTCGCTTTTCGAAATCAGGAATTCTGTGATAGATTCGTTGCATTGATTGCCGAACAAAGAAACTATTTCAATACTTTTAAAGCACTTGCCTCACCAGCACAGATTGCACTGGTAAATGAACACCTAAAAGACAAAGGATTGTTAGGATTTCAAGAGTTCAACAAACTGCTTGAGGATGGTGCGCCTACAGCTGAAATTGAACGCTTCACAGGCGAGGACTGGTATGACCTTTGCACCCGTATCATCGACAATTTAAGAAATACGGAAAAACAGATGGTCAATGGCTTAGAGGGAGGCAAACTGGCCGAAAAACTGGAAAGAAAAGAAGCATTAGACCAAATAAAGGCCTCCAGCGCACCATTGCAAATGCTGAAGTACCGGAAATTTTTAAATGCATTACCCACTTTCGCCTCTCTTGAAGACGAAGAGTTGGACGAACTGCTAAGCTTTGCTCAGATACGTGAATATTCTAAGGATAAATTACTTTTTCTACGAGATGAACCCGCATCCAGAATGTATATTATTCTGCAAGGCTGGGTGAAAGTTTATAATGGCCTCGAAACAGGTGAAGAAGCGGTTCTACAGATGCTCGGCGCAGGTGAAACACTGTTGGAATCAGCGGTTTTTCTAAATGTTCCAACACCTGTTAGTGCGCAAGTTGTTGAAGATGCTCTCCTTTTATCAATTCCGGCACCAGTTATTCGACAACGTATCCAATCAAGCCCACAGCTTGCAATTAGCATGCTCAACAATGTATCCCTTCGGTCACAGCGCCTTGTTCAGCAACTTGAATTGTCACGGCTTAAAAGCGCCCACGAGCGCGTAGGATGGTTTTTGTTGCGATTAAAACTAAACCAAAAGTCGGATGGCGGGCTTATCTACCTGCCATATGAAAAGTCTATCATAGCCTCCTATCTGGATATGCGCCCGGAGACATTTTCTCGTACATTGAAAAAATTTAAAGCCGATGGTTTCCAGATTTCCAGCGACACAGTGCAAATACCTGAAGGTAAAGCGCTGTGCAATTTTTGTGACGTTGACCTCGCGAGCCAATGCGGAATCGCTGGTAGTGAAAAATGCCCTCATCCAGAATTTAGTGATGAATTATACCGAGAAGAGGTATGAAGTTTTCTCAAACTTGACCTCTGTCAATCATTCTAAGCGCCTACTCCGCTAGAACCGTCCTCATAAGTGCTCAACTCCGAAGCCCTTGCACCTACGTTCAACCAAACATGGTGTTTGGGCCGCAGTAAATTTGCTGCCGGGTCAATACGGGAAACCGTTTGGCCTCTCGTATTTGGAAAGGAGATAGCGTGTGCACCTAACAGATGGATTTGACCGGACTTTTAAATATTTAAGGTTGTCGGTAACGGATGTATGCAATTTCAAATGCCAATACTGCCTCCCTGACGGTTATAAGGCATGCGCAGGTCCTAGACCGCTGAGCTTAGACGAGCTTCGCCGTGTGGCCACTGCATTTTCAGAGCTTGGGCTAAGTAAAATCCGATTGACAGGCGGTGAGCCCACTGTGCGAAAAGATTTTACAGAAATTGCTCAGACAATCGCCGCGTTGCCAAATGTAGAGACCCTTGCCTTAACCACGAATGGATACCGTCTTGCAGAGCGAGCCCTTGAGTGGAAATCTTCAGGTATAAATGCAATAAATATCAGCTTAGATAGTCTTTCTCGGGGAAATTTTCACCACATAACGGGCCATGATCGACGCGATGAAGTAATGCGAGGGATCGATGCTGCTTTTGATGCGGGCTTTGAGGTCATCAAAATCAATGCTGTCTATCTGAAAGGTATCAATGACCATGAGATAGATGCTTACCTTGATCTGGCCAAAGACCGCGCCTTATCAATACGGTTCATTGAGCTTATGGAGACTGGCGACCATGCCAGTTTTTTCCAAAATCACTATATTTCTGCAGAGGTTTTAAAAACCAAACTTGCCAACGAGGGCTGGGCTCCTGTTTTAAAGACATCATCTGCTGGCCCAGCAAATGATTTTATACATCCTGATTATCAAGGTCGTTTCGGGCTAATCGCCCCCTACTCTAAAGATTTTTGTAAAAGCTGTAATCGTCTACGGTTCTCGTCTCTGGGAAAGTTACATTTATGTCTCTTTGGAGAATTCGGTGTGCCAATGCGCCAACTCCTGCAACATGATGATCAAATCCCTGAGCTTAAAGAGCGTATTCAAAAAGCGGTACACGGTAAAACTGCAAATCATCTGCTGAAGCAAGGCAAAACCGGTATCACGTCCAACCTTTCATTGATCGGCGGCTAACGGACTTACCTCATGGTATCAACCTGATGCTGACGCATGGAATATACAGTTTGTTATTTAAAAGGATAAAATAATGTTCGAAAAAACTAACGAGCAATCAAGCTGCCTAACAATGGCACACTATGAAGATAGTTTATCCTGTATTCTTAACCAAGCCAGATGCACTGAGGTAATTTCCAGCTCAATCCTTGAGGCGATCGGGTGTGTGCTGGCCGAAGATTTAATTGCCCCTATTTCTGTGCCAAGCTTTGATAACTCAGCAATGGATGGCTTCGCTTTTTCCTCGCGCAGCACTGACGGCGCCTCGTCAACACGTCCTGTTTCAATGCCTATTGTGGGAGCATGTATAGCCGGAGACACGGCTGGCCAAGCCCATCTCCAGCCTGGCTTTGCGGCTAAAATCATGACGGGCGCCCCCATGCCCGAGGGGGCTGACACTATACTGCCCGTTGAATATGCCAGTTGGCAACACGACAAGCTTAGCTTTTATGAGCCATATCCTTCAGGCAAACATGTGCGGTATGTTGGAGAAGATGTCACAAGCGGTACTGTGGTTTTAAACAAAGGCACCCGAATTAGTGGTCAACATGTGCCCCTTTTATGCGCATTAGGATTATCACAGATAAAAATACAGCAAGCTCCGCGTGTCTCATGGATTACCACAGGCCAAGAAATTTCTGATAAATTCGATGAGCCTTTAGTGCCGGGTCATATTTATAATGCCACTGGTCTATACGGCACCGTAGCAGCCACCGATATGGGCTTTGACCTTGAGGAAAAAATTACGGTTCGGGATACACCCCAAGATTTTGCGGCTGCACTAGATACTGCGCTAGATAAAAAAGTTGATATCATTATCTCCACAGGAGGTGTTTCTGCTGGAGAATATGATTTTGTACGCCCTGTTCTTGAGGATGCCGGTGGACGCATCCTACTTCACAAAGCTCGGATCAAGCCGGGTAAGCCTGTGCTGTTTGCAGTGCTACCTAACGGCACCTATTTTTTTGGGCTTCCGGGCAACCCAATTTCAACAGCAATAGCTTTACGGGTCTTTGTATATCCATTCGTGCGCAAAATTCTTGGGCAAGGGGCAGAGCCTCACCGCACGGCGAAACTGCTAAATGCGCAAAAATCTTCTGGTGGTCGGACTGTTTTCTTGATGGGGACTCTTGATATTAGCGATAAGGGTGAGCTTATAGCTAAACCTCGACCAAAGCAGCAGTCTTTCCAAACCTCCCCATTTGCCAAAAGCAGCATTTGGATTGTCACACCAGAAGGAACGGAAACGTTGGAAGCAGGTTCCACCGTGCAGTGGCTCCCCATAGAAATCAGTGGTCTTTAGTAAAAACTGGAACCTATTATGAACAGCGAGAGTGATTATAGAGCATATTTTTTAGGACCAAAGTCTGAAAATCAAGCATGGGTGCGCGCGGAATTTCAATCAATTTTAGGGCATTGGTTTCGTTGGCGTAAAGAGCTCTTCCCTAGTGACGCCCCTGCGATTTCAAAAAAGGATCGCACCTCCCCCTCGTTCTTGATTGCTCGTGAAAAAATGGCGCAAGGTTTGGAGGAGCTTACCAATTTACTCACCGCTGAAATACCCAAATTCACTCCACGCTATATCGGACATATGGTTTCTGAACTCGCATTACCTGCCTTAATGGGGCATTTTGCAATGCTGTTGCATAATCCTAACAATACTAGCCAAGAGGCCTCCACTATTGGTTCGCGTATTGAAGTTGACGTCATTGCCATGCTTGCAAAAATGCTAGGATTTGATCCTGAAATAGCTACGGGACATATTACCGGAGGCGGTACTGTCGCTAACTTTGAAGCGGTGTGGCGCGCACGGTTTCGACAGGACCACTGGTTAAGTTTGACATTATATCTCGCAGAAAACCTAGGGGTAAGGTTAGATTTATTCGATGGCGCGCATATGGGCTGGAAACGTTTCTCCGAACTACTTGACCTTTATAAAGTGCCTATTGATGATCTGCGCGGCTATAGTGCCGTTGCAGGAAACCCTCATGATTTTGCCGAGCGCATAAGCAAAGCTTTAGGCATAAAATACCGTGGGCCTATACTGCTTGTCCCTGAAAACAAACACTTCTCATGGTCAAAGGCGACAAATATTTTTGGCTTTGGCGAGCAAGCTTTTTGGCCCATCCCTTTGGATGCGACAGGAAAATCTGACGTCGCCGAACTACAAAAGTTAATTGAAAAAGCTAAGGATGAACACCGGCCTATCTCTATGGTTGTGAGTGTGGCTGGCACGACTGAGACAGGGGAAATTGATCCAATCGATCAAACTCAAGGTATATTGAATGCCGCTCTCGCTCGTGAAAGAATAGATATCTGGCACCATATCGATGCCGCATATGGTGGCTTTATGTGCAGTATGCTTCGAGGGAACCATCCGAATGTACTAAATGTGGGTAATAAAGCGGCACTGTCGGCTATTGCACAGGCACACTCAGTAACTATTGATCCTCATAAACTGGGATATGTGCCCTATGCGTGCGGGGCGATCATAACACGAGATGATCAAACCTACAGTGTCTCAGGTTTCAAAGCGCCCTATTTGGAACGTCAACTGGGTGTACCCGACAGATGGTCAACAACCCTTGAAGGCTCTCGTTCTGCTGCTGGAGCCGCCGCTACTTGGTTAACAGGAAAGACGCTTGGTTTTGATAGTGAGGGCATTGGCCGGGTTATTGCGGACACAATACTGGCGGCGCGCAAATTTAAAAAAGATATCGGAGAGACACTCCCTTTTGTACATTTTCTAGCCCCAAGCGAAACCAACATTTTGTGTTTTTCTATATGTGAACATGGGTGGTCGCTAAATAAAGCAAATAATATCACTCAAAAAATGTTCGAACGCTTTGAGAAATGCCCAGAATTCTCTCTATCTTTAACGACGCTTTCTATTGAAGCGCATAACAATATGATCACACAACATGTAGCTGGCTTTAGCGGTCAGCTTGATTCTGATAAACTTGTTTTACTGCGCTGTGTCTTCATGAACCCTTTTTGGCAGGACCCTGATATTAGCGAAAAACTTACTCATGAGATTAGCGAAAAAATGTCCAGCTGGTTCAAAGAACTTCTCTAATCTTCTCAGGTTTTGTCTCTCACAATTACCGTAAGGGCATATCATTGGCTTCGGCTTCTTTCTCTATCTGTTGCAGAGCAGCAAACCTAGATTTGCTCGTGAGATAATACGCAACACCAATAAAGCCTGCACCTCCGATGATGTTTCCAATAGAAACCCAAATCAAATTATACCAGGCGCTTGTAAGAGTGACGCTGTCACTATGTGCACCAAGCAGAGATATTGTGAAGACCGTCATATTAGCAACCCCATGCTCAAAACCTGCCGCCACAAATGCAAACAAACACCAAAAAATTAAAATACATTTTGCAGTATCGCTTTTGGTTCTAGACGTCATCCATATTGCTAAGCATATAAGCCAATTACATATAATGGCGCGTGCAACTAATTCTACGATACCGCTTTGTACCTTATGAGCTGCAATTTCATGAACCAAGCTGGTGGGATCATCAAGCCAACCCCCGCCTCCACCGAGCGCAAATAACAAACCCAGTAACATTGCACCAAATAGATTCCCACTCCAGCAAACGACCCAATCAGTGATAACCTGCACTGCGGTGAGTTTTTTATAAAGATATCCAAAGGTCATATACATTGTATGGCCAGAAAATAATTCCGCACCGGCAAAAATTATCAAGGTCAGTGTAATCCCAAAGAAACATCCCATGATCAGGTTTCTTGACAGAGGGTCTGCTTCATTGCCGAGGGTTAAAATCAAAATGATCCCAATTCCCACATAGGCCCCAGCCATCATCGTAGAAATCGCAAACCCAAACGGATTGATTTTCAAAAACTTCACTTTATTAGCTGCAAGGGCAGCCATATTGGTCGTTGTATCTCTGTACATGATTACCCCGTCAAAACTTTCCCAGCTTCATAATTAACAAAGCTTCGTCCATGAAAACTGACATAGATCAAGTGGCGGTTTGTTCTATCAACTGCGCCCCACTTTACTGAAGAAAGCCCTTCACCAACTTCGCACTTGCTCCAGAAAGCTTGGCTTGAGAGTGGCTGTGGTGGTTGACCTTTTTTTCGCCGGCTGGGGAGCTGGTCGATGCTATCGCGTATGCAGGGGGATTTAGTTCTCGGTGCCTTGCTGATGGCTGTCTGTCGGCACATACCGAAACAAAAGATGACCATTCATTCTGATCAAGGCAGCCAATTTACATTTCTTGTTCAGTTGGCAAGCTATTTCAATTATAGAAGGAAGTACAGTTAAGGCCAACTCTTTCTCATGCTTCTTTTCCCAAAGGTGCTGTTTGCACCACCATGGTGTTTGGGAGCTAAATTGAAGGGACGAGAAATGCATAAATCTGGGAAGTCAGTAAGTTTCCGATCCGCTGTGGCGATGGGAATTGGCTCGATGGTGGGGGCTGGCATTTTTGCTTTGCTGGGTGAGGTTGGCGAGATCACTTCCTCGGCGGCCTATATCGCCTTCTTTTTCGGCGGGATCATCGCCTTTCTAAGCGGTTATTCATTAGGAAAATTAGGGGCATGTTTTCCGTCCGCCGGTGGTATTGTTGAATATCTGGGCCAAGCTTATGGCATTGGTATTTTTTCTGGTGCCATGAGCATAATGATGTATATCGCTGCAGTTGTGTCCATCGCTTTGGTTGCCAAGGCCTTCGGAGCCTACGCATACAGTTTGATGCCGCAGGCAAGCCCGCTGGTGTGGAAGCCGGTGTTCTCCGTTGGTATTGTCCTTGTGTTTGTCACTATCAACCTCGGCGGTGCCAGAAACATGGCAAAGATAGAAAATCTGGTTGTTTTGCTAAAGCTGCTGGTGTTGTTTGGGTTTGTTATAGCGGGCCTGTTTTTTGTTCAAATGGACCGTCTGGCCCCTGTTACTTATCCGCCAACAAGCAATATACTATATAGCCTCGCAATCACATTTTTTGCCTATGAAGGGTTTCGAGTTATTACCAATGCAGCAGAAGATATGCCCAATCCTGGGCGGACGGTACCCCTCGCAATGATGACCTCCATTGGTATTGTTATGCTCCTCTATGTTGTAATTGCGATTGTTGTTTTCGGGAACTTGCCGGCCGCAGATGTGATTGCCGCGAAGGATTTTGCATTGGCCGAGGCGGCAAGGCCTGTCTTTGGCACTACAGGTTTCACTGTTGTTGCCGTTGCTGCGTTGGTTGCCACAGCTTCTTCTATCAATGCAAACCTCTATGCGGTAACCAATGTGACCTATCAGTTAGCAAAAAATGGGCAACTGCCCCATGCGTATGGTAAACCCTTCAAAGGAAGCCGTGAAGGTCTGATTATTAGCAGTATTTTTATTATGTTGATCGCTGTATTTATGGATTTGGGCCAGATAGCGGTTTTGGGCGCCATTTCCATTCTTATTGTGCACTTTATTACCCATGTTGGCCATATCAGGCTAACCCGGAAAACTAGGGCTTCACGCCCGCTTGTTATCACTGCGGCTCTTGTTAACTTGGGTGTTATTTTGCTGGCTTTACGACATGAAAGCGAACGCTCGCCCAATATAGTGACATTAATCATAGGCTTTTTGTTGGTCTCGTTTCTTATTGAAACACTGCTACGGTCCATACACGGAAAGCAAATAAAACTGAGGGTCAAGGTGACGAACATCTAACACAATTTGGAGGATGTCATTAACAAAGTTATTCTTCGTTATGGATACGCACTTGCGGCGTGGGAAAATATACAGGTGCAGTGCCTATTGGCGATATCCAAAACCAATACTGGTTGGTGAAAAGATTTGCGGGCAATCGGTTTGGCCATCTATTATCTCTCATGCCTTCGTTGCGAAAACATTTCCGTTTAATCATCAAATGCCCGGCACGCTATATTGAGCGACACCTTCAAGCTTATTGCCCCCGAAACTACAGAGTAGAAGCTCATGAATGCGATTAACCGGGTGATCGAAATGGCCTCCAATAACAATCTACCCCTCAATCTAAAACAAAGCCTGCATATACCCTGAAGCTATGGTAATGCTGCAGGATAAAGGTGTGTTATATACACTGCCGGGGCCTCTACCGCTGCACCCCAATATAGGATTCTCAATGTTTGCTAGAGTACCACTATAACAGGAGAGGAAACATATATGCGGATGGTATTTACCCTGATCGCGGCACTGGTTTTAGGGGCTTGCGAAAACACGGCGCCCACAGATGTTTTGCAAGGCTATGTTGAGGGCCACCAATTAAATTTGGCGCCACGGGCTACGGGCATAATAGAGCGTTTGCATGTTGCTGAAGGAGATACCGTGGATGCCGGCACCGTTCTATTTACTCTTGACAATGAACGCGCTCAAGCTCTGCTGGAAGAAACAAAGGCCGCTACCGCCGCCAGCGAAGCACGGCTTGCCGATCTTAAAAAGGGTGGAAGACCGGAAGAAATTCGGGCCGCCAAAGAAACTCTGGCAGAAGCTCAGGCCAGCCTTACCCTAGCAGAGCAAACCTACCAACGTAGTAAAAACCTGGTCGAAAGCGATGCTGTTGCTATGACTCGTCTTGACCAGGACAGAGCCAATCTTGATGCTTCTCGGGCACGGTTTACCGGTGCACAGTCACGCCTTGCGCTTATACGGCTGCCTGCACGCACCGACCAGATCATTGCCGCGGAACAAGATGTAACGGCGCGCCGTACGGCTATACTTCGGGCGCAGGCAGATCTTACAGATCGCACCACCCTATCACCCGCTGCGGGTCGCATTGAAACCCTATACCGGAGGGTTGGGGAAATTGCGGGGCCAAGCCAACCGGTGCTCGCGCTATTGCCCACAGACCAAAAATATATCCGTTTTTTTGTTCCCGAACCCATGCTGGCCCTTGTACAACACGGAAACAAAGTGACCTTCGTGTGTGATAATTGTCCCGCAGGGCTGCACGGGGAAATTACCTATATTGCCGATCAGGCAGAATTTACACCGCCTGTTATTTTCACTGAAAAAGAAAGAGTGAAGCTCGTCTACATGATTGAAGCCCGGCCTGACAAACCTTCGGCCTTCCTAGTAGGCCAGCCAGTGGGTGTTTTGCTGCAATGAACCAACCGGAAACTGTTATAAATGTTCGGGGTCTTACCAAAATATATGGCAACAAAAAAGTTGTTGATAATTTTGACCTGACAGTAACAAAGGGGGCTGTTTATGGCTTTTTGGGGCCAAATGGCTCAGGGAAAACAACCACAATTCGGATGGTTTGCGGATTGCTAACACCGAACGGCGGGGAAGGTACCTGTCTGGGATGGGATGTTATCACAGAAGCCGATAAAATAAAAACCGCGGTTGGGTACATGACCCAAAAATTCTCACTGTGGGAAGATCTTACAATCCGGGAAAATCTCGATTTTGTTGCGAGAATGTATCATGTACCGGATTATCATCAGCGGGTATCTGAAGCACTGGAAGACCTCGGCCTAAGCGAGCGCTCCCATCAATTGGCAGGAACCCTTTCCGGAGGCTGGAAACAGAGGTTGGCGCTTGCCGCCTGCATGATCCATGACCCACAGCTGCTGTTGTTGGACGAACCAACAGCGGGAGTAGACCCAAAGGCCCGGCGAGAGTTTTGGGATACGATCCATGATCTTGCTGATAGCGGCGTTACCATACTGGTTTCAACCCACTATATGGACGAAGCCGTACAGTGTGATTTCATCGCCTACATTGCCTACGGCAAGAAGTTAATAGATGCCCCTTCTACCAAAGTAGCGGCACAGGTGGGATTGCATACCTGGCGCGCTGAGGGCGAGGGCTTACCTCAAATAGCCAAAGTGCTAAAAGGCAGCCCGGGTGTTGAGCAAGTTGCGCGTTTTGGCACAGCCCTGCACGTTAGCGGGCGAGATGAAGCCGCTCTGAAAAAGGCAATCTTACCCTGGCAGGACAAACCCGGCCTGCGCTGGAGCGAACGTGAGCCGGGGCTGGAAGAAACCTTTATTCATCTCATGAGCGGAGCGGAGGACAATTTCCAATGAGCAGTTTCTCCTTTGCCCGCATCAGCGCGGTGTTTCTCAAAGAATTTATTCAGATGCGCCGTGATCGCATGACATTTGCAATGATGATCGGCTTGCCGGTGATGCAGCTTATCATGTTTGGTTTCGCTATTAATTCTGACCCCCGCCATTTGCCGACCGCGCTGATGGACCGTGACCAATCTGTCATATCCCGTTCTTTGGTTAAGGCTGTTGAGAACTCTACCTATATGGATATTATTGAGCGCCCAGCACGAGAGGCCACGGCTGAAAAACTGATGCGTGAAGGGCTAATCAATTACATTCTTATTATCCCGGAAAATTTTTCACGCGATCTGGTGCGCGCAGAGCGGCCCCAGATATTACTGGTTGCCGACGCCACCGATCCTTCCGCTGCGTCTGGCGCTCTTAATTCCATAGGCGAAATTGTAAATTTCGGACTACGGCGGGAGCTATCGGGCTCTCTTGCCAACCTTGTTCCCGCCCCCTCACCTGTCGAGATTGTTTTGCACCGTCGGTATAATCCGGCTGGCATTACCCATTATAATATTGTTCCTGGTTTACTGGGCATAATACTTGCCATGACAATGAGCATGATGACTGCCGTTGCCATTACCCGTGAAAACGAGCGTGGCACCATGGAAAACCTGCTTGCCATGCCCATCAAACCTTTGGAAATGATGATCGGGAAAATTGTTCCCTATGTTCTTATTGGGTATGCTCAAACGGCTGTGGTGCTGGTGGCGGGCGAATTTATTTTTGACATCCCATTTATTGGGTCAGCAGGCTTACTGATTGGCGTGACCACGCTTTACATCATTGTAAACCTTATCCTAGGGTTTCTGTTCTCAACGGTTGCGCGTACCCAAATGCAAGCCCTTCAAATGACCTTTTTCCTCTTGCTACCACAAATTTTACTGTCTGGATTTATGTTTCCTTTTCTGGGCATGCCCACGTGGGCACAGATGATCGGCGAAGCCCTGCCCGCGACACATTTTATGCGGCTGGTACGGGGAATTATGCTTAAAGGATCCAGCTATACAGATTTGGTTGCTGACATTTGGCCGCTGGTGTTGATCATGATACTAACAGGCTCACTAGCCATGCTGCGCTTTCGCCGTACCTTGGATTAGCCCATCTGCCTGCACAATTAATTTTGAAGCTGACTTGGTACACACACTTGGATTTACACGCTCCGACCGTGGATTTGACCTGCGCCCTTTAAATCGGTCCATTTAGAAGTAGAGTCTGTTAACCGAGGAGACAGACGATGAAGAA